>JABDAU010000025.1 GCA_013289045.1 Bacteroidota bacterium
CAGTAATTCGGGACGAACGATGCCGATTACGGAGAACCCGCAGCTAACCAGTACGCTTATTAATGTTATTATTTTAAAAAAAATGTATTTTTTCATGACAAAAATTTGGGGTTTTAAATGAAAGCAAATGTTCAAAAGCATTATAAAAGAAATTCATTATCCGCCTTAATGGTTTTCTTCAAGTTCTATCACAATTTTTCCTATCGTATGCCCTTGTTCCAGCATGGAATGCGCCAGGAAGATGTTTTGTTCAGTAAGCCCTTTTAAGACTGTTTTTACCGGGGATTTCACTTTTTTAGCCCCGACCAGTGAGATAACCTCTTCCAATATTTGACCATGGCTTTCTATTTTATGATCGAATGCGCTTTTTGAAAAAACGTATTCCAGATGGATCGATATTGACTTACCCAGGAATTGCCACAGATCAACCCCTGTGTCTACCTCGATTATCGATAAGTGCCCGTAGGGACGAATAATTTGGGGTAACCAGGAGATAGACTGCTTTAACCCGTTTACTGCATAAACAAAGTCGACACCTGAAATCCCATGCCGCTTCAGCTGCTCGGGTACATTCTGGCTATGATCAATGATTATGTCGGGATTAAACTGTTGCAGCCATTCTACAGATTCATCCCTCGAAGCGGTTGCAATCACCTGAACGTCGGTCCGTGCCTTTAAAAGCTGAACAGCCATTGTGCCAACACCGCCCGCTGCGCCCAGAACTAAAACATTTTTTACTCCTTCAGGCAGTTTATGATGATCGCGAAAAAGCGATTCCCAGGCAGTTATTGTGACAATAGGTGCAGCTGCAACATGGTCAAAAGGCGCTGAAGGCGGAATTTTGGCTACCGAACGATAATCTACCGCCACGCTTTCTGCATAACACCCCTGCCTCGCAGAATCACCCACGCCATAAACACGGTCGCCAACCGAAAATCCTTTTACCTTTTCACCTAACTTTTGTATTACCCCGCCGAAATCATAGCCTAATATTCGATACCCGTCTTTATTAGGATTTTGGGTCCGGCGAAAATAGGTATCACCCGGATTGACCGCAAAGGCCTTGACGGATACCAACACATCATTTTCGTTCAGGATGGGGTCTGGCACTTCTTCCAGCTTTATCTGAAAATTGTCCAACGTATTTTTTTGTCTATATACTAAGGCTTTCATTTTTTAAGAATTAAATTGTAATAAAACCTTACCGCCATCTATAGTGTGTTGTATCGCCTCTTTCACCTTCTCCGGCGGATATATTTTCGCAACCGGAACGTTTAATTTTCCCTGTTCAAGTAGTTGTACCGATTTCAGTATGGCATTTTTTAACTTAGGGACGTAGTGGGGCAGGTACATAAAGAACCCGTGAATCTGTACCCTTCTGAAAATGAGGCCAATTTGGCTGACAATAATGGGTTCACGGCTCATCATGGCATAACACACCAAACGGCCTTCGTTACTAAGAATTTCGGCGATGGTATTTGTCGCTTTACCGCCAACCGCATCAAGTCCCAGCTTTATTTCTGCATTATCGGTGGCTTTTTTCGCCTCGACAACGGTGTTTTCAGCCTCAACTAAAACAACGTCTGTACCCGCCTTCAACGCGGCATCTACTGCCTCATTTCTCCTGACTATTCCCAGGGTTTTCAGGCCTTTTGATTTGGCGACTGCGATAATCGCATGGCTCACCGAAGCATTAGCAGCGTTGAGTACGATCCAGTCACCTGGATTTAACGAAACGAATTCTTCCAGCAGCAACACCGCTGTCGGTGGATTTATGGAAAGCATGGCCGCTTGCTGTAAATCCACGTTCTGCGGCAGTACAACCAGCCCTGCAGCTTTGGCCACAACTTTTTCACTCCAGGCAAATGTGCCGAAGGGAATGGTCACAATGTCGCCTGGCTTAACAGTGGTAACAGCAGTACCAACCGAAACCACTCTGCCTACACCCTCTTGTCCAATTACTGAAGGTAATTTGGGCTGTACGGGGTAAGTGCCCCGCATCAATAATAGATCACTTGGATTCACGGGGCTATACAAAACCTCAATAATAACTTCATCATTATTAATGGTATTGATGTCATTAATTTCTACGACGCCTACATTCTCTGTTGGCTGTCCGTATGCTTTTAACTGAATTGCTTTCATGGAATTAGTTTTCGAAATAAATTATTTTGTTACATTTGTACTTGCAAATTGCAAGTACAAATGTATAAAGTTATTGCAATTTGCAATAGCTATTTTTTTATTTTTTATGAAGACAATAAACAGCAGGTCGGATTGTCCGATTGGTTATACCCTGGATATATTTGGCGACAAGTGGACAATGTTGATTATCAGGGACTTGCTTTTGTATGGCAAAGATTCCTTTAGTGAGTTCTTATGTTCGGATGAAAAAATTGCAACAAATATTTTAACTGACAGGCTCAACGTGCTGCTGCGGGATGGTTTCGTTACCAAGCACACTGCACCAACAAACAAATCCAAATTCTTGTATCGCCCTACTGAAAAAGCGATTGAATTGATCCCTGTACTGATGGAGATCACGCTTTGGGCTGAAAAATACAATCCGGCCGGCGCGCCGGCGGACATAGTAGAACCGCTAAAAAAGAACAGGAATAAAGCGTTGCTGGACCTGAAGAAAAAGGCGGAAGAGAGGTTCAGGGCTGAATAAACATGAACAAGTCGTTTAAAGCCCGTTGCATAGGCTAAATACCAAATTGATGTAAGCACAGAGAATAAACTAAAAAATGGAGAGAAATAGGTAGAGCGAGAAGGCCGGAAATCAAATTTAAAATCCGATATAGAAATATCAGCTATGTGTTTGGCACTCTTTTTATAAAAAACCCTCAGAAATAAACCTGAAGGCCTTCTATAAACATTCTCAACAATTTTTCACACTATTATAATACAGCGTGAAAACTTCTTGCGGAGAGGGAGGGATTCGAACCCTCGATACACTTTTGGCGTATACACACTTTCCAGGCGTGCTCTTTCGACCACTCAGACACCTCTCCTGTTTCCCTTAAAGAAGGCTGTTAGCCAGGCCTTTTTCAAAGAGTTTGCAAAAGTATAATAAATATCTTTATAAACTGTGCTCATGTAACAATCAATACTAAAAACTCGCGGAAAATAAACAATCAGCCGTTTTTGCGTTTATATACTAAGTAATTCGCTTAGTGTGCAAAAGACCGGGTTTAGAAATTCTGTAAAAGGAAAGATCATTATCGCTTCTGTATTGGCGTGCGCTGCGCTTTTTACCGCCTGGCAAACAAGCAAAAACGCCTTTATGGTAGTGCTTAATTCGTTCCAAAATGTGTCTGCACCAAACGAAAAACTGCGCCAGGTGGATGAGTTGAGCTACATGGTAATGCAGCTGGACCAGGAACAAAAGGCCAGCATCCTCGACCATCATTATAAAAGCGCCGCGCATGCCGCCGAAACAAAACACATCAGCACAAAGATAGACACCATTACCCATCTGTATGCCAATGCACCTAAGCAGGTAAAACGACTTAAAACCCTTAAAAACCTGCTGCTTGAGCGCGACCGCTTGTACACTGATTACGCCGATGTGCGCGAAGGCCTTATCAATAATACCGCGTTTACGACGCAACTTGCCGAGCTGAATGACATTGTAAATAAAAGCGCTGCTCAAACGGACAGCATGGTTACTTCTACCGAACGAAAAATATCCACAACGGTAACCCCTGCTTCTCCCAGGAAACGTGTCAGCTTTTTAAAGAAATTATTCGGCAGCAGGGATACGGATACCACTAAAAATTATAAGGTAGTTGAGGAAGTACATGTTCAGCAGGATACGCTCACCAGCGGGTTAAAAGACAGCCTGATACAAGGCGTGGGCCGCACCATGCAAAACATGGCCAAAACACAACAGGTAAAAAGCCAGGCTTTTGTCCGCCGGGAGGCGTTGCTGGGGAGGGCCAATGCAAATGTTACCCGGCAAATGCTGGCATTGCTTAAAAAGGTAGAAATAGATGCTATCTCGCAGGCCACAGGTGACGATGCTAATGCAAAAAATGCCGTAAAAAGCGGTATAGAACGCATCAGCCTGATCATGATCTTGTTTGCCATACTGACAGCTTTGCTCGTTTATTTTATCCTGCGGGATATTTCGCGCATCAACAAATACCGGCGTGAACTGGAGGCGGCAAAGGACGAGGCCGAACATTACGCATTGGCCAAACACCGCTTTCTCTCCAACATGAGCCACGAACTGCGTACGCCGCTGCAATCTATACTCGGCTTTACCGAGATCATTCGCGATGATCCTAAACCGCAGAAGAAGGATATCGAAACCATTTATCGCTCGGCAAATCACCTGCTGCAGATCGTAAACGAGGTGCTGGATTATAACCGTATTATTTCAGGTAAGTTCACTTTTATAAATGAAACTTTCACGTTGTCGCAATTATTGGACGATGTATTGGCTGTTATGGGGCCGCAGGCGGAGCAGAAAGGATTGGAATTGATCAGTGCATTTGAGACGGAAGAAGATGCCGTAGAACTAAGCGGCGATGCCTTCAGATTGAAACAGGTGCTCTACAACCTCATTGGTAATGCCATTAAATTTACGGATGAAGGTTCGGTAACGCTTAAGGCCGGTGTGCAGAATTTCAGAAAGTATGTTACCTGCAGTTTCGAGGTGGCTGATACCGGCGTAGGGCTTTCTGAAAACGAGATCAGCCATATTTTTAACGAGTTTGAACAGGCAGGCAATGAAAAACGCGTGCGTTCGGGTACGGGGCTGGGGCTTGCCATTACTAAGGCTTTAATTGAATCGCAGGGTGGAAAGATCGTTGTGAAAAGCGAGCCGGGACAAGGCAGCACCTTTACTTTCGATCTTAAATTTAAAAAAGCTGTAAAGGCTGTTGCACAAACACCGGAAACAGATATTGTATTACCGGTAACGGCATCGGGCAAGGTATGGGTGATAGATGACGATGCTTTTATACTGGAGTTTTGTTCCAGGATATTCTACCAGTATAAGATAGGTTACCGCTGTTTTAGCTCTCCTTCAGCTATGCTGGATGCGGATTGGGATAACGAGGTAACTACACTGCTGATAGACATGCGCATGCCCGAAATGGATGGCGCCGAGCTTTGCCGACTGATGCGTAAAAAAGCCCCGGCCGGTACGCGCATCTACGCACTCACCGCCCAGGTAATGCAGGACGAGATCAGCTCTATAACCGAATACGGCTTTGATGGGTTATTAATGAAGCCTTTCAGCGGAAGTGAGCTGGTGAACATAGCTGGCGGCAGCGAACAGCCGCAGAAAGCGGCTGCCATCAATCCACTGCTTGATATGGAGGCGCTTGATAAAATGACCTTCGGCAATGCAGGGCAAACCGGGCAGATCTTGCTGCATTTTGCTGAGGATACGCTAAAGGACATCAGCCTGTTAAAGCCGGCCATCCGCAAAAAGAAGATGGATGATATTTTACTGCTTACCCACCGTATAGCGGGCCGTACGGCACAAATTGGCGCTGGTGAACTCTCCAAAAATTTCCGTTTGGCCGAGTTGCACCTGCGAAAATCCGGCGAACTTTCCGGCGAATGGATAGAGAAAATAAATCCGCAAATAGCAGAATTACAGGAGTTTGCCGTATCGGTAAAGGAAATGGCGGAGAATGAAACTGAGGCTTAATCAGTCAGTTTAGGCATAAATTACTATAAACTTCCCATAAATTGCTCTTTTACACGTGTTTTTTGGTCAAAAAGTGTAGCTTTTTGTTTGTGCCATTTTTCATGATTCGCTTATTTCTTGCTCCTGTATATCAGCAACTTGAGTTTTTAAATGCTGTAGCAAAGTGTAGCATTCCGTAGCGTCTTTCTGTGTGTTTTGTAGCATTTTGTAGCAGTAGCCATTAGCCCAATGTCATTAAGTTAAGGAAAAATGAGCTTGCCCTCCTTGTGCGAAGCAAAGGGAGGGCCGACAAGCGGCTTAGCGAAGTCGGGGTGGGTAAACGGAGCGCGATAGGTTGGAAAGTGACATTTCAGCCATTTTTGTTAACATAAAGTCCTTAACTTAATGACATTGGGCCTTAGCTACTGCGCTACACATTCCTGCAGGCAGGCGGGGTTCTCTGTGGTTAAAAACAGGCGATGTCTATTTATCCAACCCGTAACGCTCTATTTTCATATACAGCGTTTTTCTGTCGATATTAAGCAGTTTGGCTGCTTTTGATTTATTGTTCTTTACCTGCAAAAGGGTTTTCTGTATCAGGCTTTTTTCGTTGATCTCGTTTTGCGCTTTCAGGTCCGAGTCGTTGTTCACCAGGTCGTTTTCTACCGCGAAAACCATTTCCTCAGGCAGCGTTTCTTTGCCGGCGGTATCATCGGTGCTTAGCAGCACCATGCGTTTTATCACGTTCTTCAGCTCGCGCAGGTTGCCGGGCCAGTCGTAGCGGTTAAGCACCTGTTTGGCGCTGGCTGAAATATTTTTTACACGCCTGCCCAGTTCGGCATTGGCCTGCCCGATAAAATGATTGATAAAGATCTCGATATCATCGCCCAGCATCCGCAAAGGCGAAAGCTGGATCTTAAACTCGTTGATACGGTGGTAAAGGTCCTGCCTGAAACCGCCGGAGCTTACGCTGTTCACCAGGTCGTCATTGGTTGCAGTTACCAGGCGCACATTTACTTTTGTCTGTTTATTACTGCCAACGGGCTGTATCACCTTTTCCTGCAGGGCGCGCAGCAGCTTTACCTGTACATCATAGTTCAAATTTCCAACCTCATCCAAAAACAAAGTACCGCCTTCGGCATATTCAAACACCCCTTTTTTATCGCCAATGGCGCCTGTAAAAGCCCCTTTTACATGACCGAACAGCTCACTCGCGGCAAGCTCTTTTGACAGCGCGCCGCAATCTATCGCCACAAAAGGCTTATCGGCACGTTTGCTTTGCTGATGTATGGTGCGCGCAACGTATTCCTTACCGGTACCGCTTTCGCCCTGCACCAGCACCGACATATCGGTTGGCGCAACAATATCGATATAGGAATGTAGCTTTTCCGAATAAGGGCTGTTGCCCTTTATGTATTGCTGAGGCGTGTTAACGATCTTCTTGCCATCTTTTTTAGTGCCCAATGCCGTATCGATAAGCATATTCAGCTCATCCGGGTTTACGGGTTTAGTGATGTAATCGAATGCGCCTAAACGGATAGCTTTTACGGCGGTGCGCACATCGTTAAAGCTGGTCATGATGATAACCGGGAAGGTATGGCCTGCTTCATTGAGCCAGTCGAGCAGGTCGAGCGCCGTACCATCGGGCAAACGGTAATCGAGCAGTAAAAGATCGGTATGATTTTGGGCGACAAGCTGGCGGGCTTTTTTGATGTTTTCGGCAGAAATTATCTCATGGTTATGCTTTTGCAGGAACACCTTCAGCATATGAGAGAAAGTCAGATCGTCTTCAATCAGCAGTATTTTAGCCATAGAGAGCCGGGGGTACTAATGGCAAAGGTAACAAGCAAAAAGCTAAATGTTTTTAAAAAACCGCTTTTTTGACAATCAAAAGGGCATTGGGCCTAAAAAAACAACTGCCGGACAGCAGTTCAGGGTTAATAAACTGTGCCCGGCAGAGTGAACGTGAATTAAACTTGAGAAAGAAAGGTCATGGCCGGCCGCCGGGTTATAGCAGCCGGATCATAAGATATCTTTATTTTTGAAGCCTTACAGGTGGCTTTTTAGTTGTTGTATCTTTTTTAGTCTTCTCTTTTTTCTTAGTGGTATCAGTTTGCATTTTTGGAGTTGCTGCCATAACTATACCGCCTAATGTGAATGCTGAAAGCATTATTGTTGCAATTAACTTTTTCATAATCTATTTATTAATTTATTTTTAATATGATTTGATAAGCTATGCAACAGAATGATGCCAGCTGTGCCATAAAATGTTAAATTGCAGTAAATCAGCTATTTAATTTTTTAAGGCAATTTGAAAAGTGTTGAATTATTCTACAGGTTGTTGAATTGTTCAACAATAGATGTTATATATATTCCCTCCCATGGGGAGGGGTGTGGTTGGTTGTGAGTAGGCAGGGAGGGGTTTATGCACAATGCATGGCGACTAAACCCTCCCCATGGGCTACTGTGTAGACACAAGTATAACTGTAGTGAAATCTTCCATATTGCCGTTGACTTTAGTCAACGGAACTAAGTAATCAAGTAACGGCTTTAGCCGAAATAGTTAGGCTAAAGCCTGAAAAGACTGGAAATTAACCCGTTGACTAAAGTCAACGGCAATAAATATTAGGAATAAAAACTTGATTAACTTGCTAACGCCATATCTGTCATTATAAGGGTAAAAAGATGTGTCCACACAGTCACCCCATGGGAGGGAATCGCACTTCCCCTTATTCTTATGAAATCTTCAGATAACTATTACTCCATACAATTACCATTTATCTGCTTCAGCTTTCAAATCTGTAGCGGTAGTAAACTCGCCATTCTTAATTTCAGCATCACCCTTTTCAAGGTCGTTATTATACTGGGCGATGGTTTGCGGTTATGATATATCTTCTGAAAGTTCTGTTATAGCAATTAGATTTAAATCTTCAAGATCTTTAAATAACTTAATTACTCTTTGATCCAATCTCTCTATTCACATATATCCTATTTAAATATGAAAGTTATATCCTGCAAAACAAAAATAATTTTTGTTCGCGCTGTCCTATTCATCCCACTACGCTTGATACGAGTGTAATTAATATATTTAATAACATTTTAAATTTTAAAGTAATGGAAGAATACGCATTGATCATGAGGCATGAGGATGGAATGAAAGTAGCATCGCCCGAGCAGATGCAAATATGGATGAAACAAACCATGGACTGGATTGGCGGCATTGCAGCGCAAAACAAGTTTGTAAGCGGCACAGGTTTGCCCTTCGCCGATGCATGCGTGGTGCATGCCAATAAAATGGTAACCAATGGCCCGTTCGGCGAAATAAAGGAAACCATTGGCGGGCTGATCATTGTAAAAGCGGAATCGGTTGAAGAAGCCGCCGAGTTTGCCAAAGGTTGCCCGGTTTTGCAGGGCGAAGGCAACACCGTTGAAGTACGCAAAGTAGCCAAACGCGACGGTACGCATTAAAAGCCTTTGGGTTGAGTTTAACCGCGGAGAACACGGAGTCTTACACAGAGGGCACAGCGTATTAAAGTTTATCTCCGTGTTCTCTGCGTTTTTTATCTCTGTGCGCTCTGTGGTTAAATAATTAATGATCAAATAATAAACATGCAACAGGAGATCATACCGCATTTATTCAGGCAGGAATACAGCAAGATCGTGTCGGTGCTTTGCCGTCGGTTTGGTTTTGAGCAGATGGAAATTGCTGAAGATATTGCCGGCGACACCTTCCTGGCCGCTGCGCAAAGCTGGGCAATGAACGGCGCACCGCCAAACCCGGTTGCATGGCTGTACCATGTGGCAAAGAATAAAGCCCGAAATCATTTGCAGCACAATTCGGTTTTTAATAATAAGGTTGCCATCGAACTCAAAAATGAGCTTACTCAAAATGCGGATACTGAAATAGATCTTTCGCCCCAAAACATCAGCGACAGCCAGTTGCAAATGATGTTTGCGATATGTCATCCGGCCATCCCGCCCGAGGCGCAGGTTGGCTTGGCTTTGCGTATATTGTGCGGGTTCGGTATTGATGAGATTGCGGAAGCCTTTTTAACCAATAAAGCAACCATCAACAAACGCCTTTACCGTGCAAAAGAAAAGCTGCGCGAAGAAAATATCAGGATAGAATTCCCAAGTCTCGCAGAAATAAATAACCGGCTGGACAATGTGCTCACTACCATTTACCTGCTTTTCAGCGAAGGCTACTATTCCGTAAGCCAGGATAAAACGTTGCGTACCGGACTTTGCTTTGAAGCGATGCGCCTGTGCCAAATGCTTACCGAAAACCCGGCGACGGACCAGCCGCAGGTAAATGCTTTGTTATCGCTGATGTATTTCCATGCCTCTCGTTTCGAGGCACGCTTTGATAAAAACGGCGAGCTGGTTTTGTACGATGACCAGGATACGCGGCTTTGGAATTGGGAGCTGGTGAGCCGGGGCGGCTATTACCTCGAGCGTTCGCATAAAGGGGATACACTATCTAAATATCACCTTGAAGCGGCTATTGCCTTCTGGAACACGCAAAAGGACGATACCAAAGAAAAATGGGAAAGCATATTGCAATTGTATAACCGTTTATTGCAAATAGAATATTCGCCGGTCGCTGCGCTGAACCGCACCTACGCGCTTGCCAAAGCAAACAGCAGGGAAGAAGCTATTGCCGAAGCAGAAAAGTTAAAGCTGGAAAACGATCATTTCTACTTCGTGCTTTTGGGCGAGCTTTATACCGGCTTGGATGATAAGGTAGCTATTGAACATTTTGAGAAAGCGTTGTCTCTCGCCAAAACGCAAACCGATAAGCAGGCTATTCAGAAAAAGCTGGATAAGCTTGGCCGGAAATAAGAAATGCTACCCGGTAAGGAGTAGCATTTTATAGCAATGTGTCATTATCCGCCCGCTCAAGTGTCCACACTTGAGCGCTTAAAATTTCAAGCGTCCACGCTTGAAACGGCGTTTATTATATCCCCAACTTACCACGCATATCTTTAGTCAATGCGTTTTTATTCAGCAAAAAGTTGGTGGTTTTGTAGCGCACAAAGGCTTTGGTAACAAACAGGTAGCCTTTGTAATCGTTACTTGGGCCCCATGAGTTTTTCACGATGTAGTATTCCTTGCCATTCTGATCTTTGGCAATACCTACAATGTGCATACCATGGTCGTCGGTAGTCCTATAGTCGTCAAATGCCTTTTCACGTACTTCCGGGGTGATCTCTAATTCCGGTTTAGGGCCGTTGAACATTCCGTCGCGCTCAGCCGGGGTCATATCGGCATAGTCCTTTTCGGGCACATACGCTACGCCGTTTTTCCAGCTGAAGTATTTTTCCGATACGTCGGTAGACCATTCAACAGTGTAGCCGCTTTTTAGTGCGTTGTCTATAACATCGGTAACATCGTTCAATGGCAGGTTGTATACCTGGCCAAACGCCCAGTTATCCTGCACCATCAGTGTAAATTTCTGGTATAAAGGCTGGTCGGTTTCCGAGCCGAACTCCACATAGTCATCCGGGTTAATGCCAACAACCTCTTTTGCGAAGGTCATTGGCGTATAGCTTTTGCCATTGTAATCAAATGTGGTAGGCACTTTGCCCAGGTAATCGTCAATCACGTCGGTATAAGCCTGCCGCCAGTTCGGGGTAAGCTCGCCGTTAGGGTTTGATACCACGGCTTTCAGTACGCCTTCCATTATGGCGCTCATTTCACCAAACTTATTAGTGGTAGTGCCATAGTTCAGACCCGAATAATACAACTTAGGTATTGCGCCGTATTTGCGGAACATGTTGATCACGTCGTGCGGTTCGCCGCCGTCACCAAGACTTACGGCACCATGCATGCGCACATAGTTAACGCCTTTTTCGATGTAGGCGCAACGCGCGGTATAAATTTCCGACAGGTCGACAGGTTGTTTGCCGGCCTTGATCATTTCCGATTCGAGGAATGAGGTGGTTGAGTAGCTCCAGCAGGTGCCGCTCGAGCCCTGGTTCTTGATAGAAGTGTTGGCCAGGTCGATCACCGGGGTGAAATGGAAATGCAGCTTGCTGCTGTCGCTTTGGTTATATTTAAGGGAGTTTACCAGGTTGTCCTGCGCGTGCAGGGTAAATGCCGGCAAAGCGATAGCCAGCGCTGATACAATGCGTTTAATATTCATTTTGTTATGGTCAGTTAAAGTACAAGGTAAATTTAATTTAAATGAACGGGGATTGCAAAAAGAAGGGTCAATTTCCCCCTAAATGGGGGATGTTTGAAATAAGGTATGAAGCTAATTGTCGGCTATTTTTATATATTTATGATTGAACTGGCGTAATTATTTAAATAACTTTATAATGATTATAACCTAACTTGATCTTATCATGAAACTAAATAGTTTGCTAATAACATTTTGCTTTTTTTTATTAATCGTAAATGGAACTTCTTGCCAAAACAGGCATTCAGGTATTAGTGCTATGCCATCAAAAGAATGTATAGAGTTAAACAACGATGGGGGTAAATACTTAATGAATTATCCCAGGGATGGTGACAGCTTACTAAATAAAGCTATTGATAAATTTGAACAGGCGGTTAGGTGTGATTCTACCTATTTCACAGCTTACATAAATTTAAGCACTGCCTATGATTATAAAGGTAGCTATGATAAAGAAATGATTGCTTTCAACAAATTGTTAAAACTAATTCCGAATGACGCCGTGTTATTTGAGCAAAAAGCAGAACTTTTTGAAAGGATGGGTAAACCGGATTCGGCAAAAATATATTATTTACTTTCCTCAGTTGCATTTCAAAGAAGGCTTGCTAAAGATCCGGCTAATGAAAAAACAATCGCAAATATTGTTGATTTAAAGGCCATAACTGATGGGAAAGATGCGGCTAAAAAGGAATTAGATTATCAGATTAATAAACATCCTGAACTTTCCCGAAAGTTGGCGTATGAATATGAAATGTTAAATCTTTTTAACAGAGAAAGCGCTGTATTTCGGAAAACGGTCGTAAGTGATGGCCCCGCTTTTTAATATTAAATAATGCTGACTCGAACTTTATTTGAAATCCATACTTTTCTGTTTGAAAAGCTTTAACCCTCGTCAACTATTACGGAATACCTTTGTTGCTTCATTTTACAGTGTAAAACAACAAGGAGAATATTATGGAGATCAAACGCATTGGCACGCAGCCTTCGGGCAAGGGGCCGGCAGAATATTTTACAGGTACTGTACGTATCGATCCGCTCAACAGCCCGCCTGAGCCCGCCCGCGTGGCCATGGCGCTTGTTACTTTTGAGCCGGGCGCACGCACTGCCTGGCATACGCACCCGCTTGGGCAAACGCTTATCGTTACCGCAGGCAGCGGCTGGGTACAGCGCGAAGGCGGCCCGCGTGAAAACATCCATCCCGGCGACGTGATCTATTTCGAACCAAACGAAAAACACTGGCATGGCGCTACTGCTACTACGGCCATGAGCCACATCGCCATACAGGAAAAACTAAACGGCTCGCCGGTGGACTGGATGGAGCACGTCACCGACGAACAATACAATAAATAATCTTTTCAAATGATATAGATTAAATCTATATAGTCGAATTTCTAATCACCCCGACCACTCATCCAGCATATTAAACGTCGGCACAAAAAACAGGGTGCCCGTTTTTGCAGTGCTGAAATCCAGGATCCGGTCATAGTTCCCGGCCGGCGAGCCGATGAACATGTTGGTCAGCATTTTTTGTACCGTGCTGAAAGTGCCCGCATAGGCGATAAAGTAAGTCCCCATTTCGTTGGTCGACATACTACCAAAAGGCATATTATCCCGCACGATCTTTAGGTCATCGCCAATATTGGCCAGCGCGATATGCGAGTTGGATGGCTTTACCTCGTCAGCCATTTCTATATCATTCGATTTATACCTGCCGATCACTTTCTCCTGCTGCTCGGTCGAAAGCCCCTTCCAGGCAGTGAGGTTATGGATGTATTTTTGCACAAAAAGATAGCTGCCGCCTTTATAGGTTGCATCGTCATCGCCCACCATGCCAAACAGCTCCCTGTCGGGCCCGTGCGGGTTTTCCGTACCATCAACAAAGCCCAAAATAGAGCGGCTGTCCCAATACCGGAAGCCATGCACCTCTTCCACGCTCACCGCTACGGCATCCAAAACGTTGGTGATCTCGGCAGCCATATCGTAGCATATGCTGGTGGTATCGGCCCGGATATGAAAATGCAGGTCGCCTTTAGACGAAACAGCGGTATGCCGTTCGCCAATTACAGGTGCAAAATTCACCAGCTCTTTTGGTAACGGAGCAGGCAGTTGAAGCCGCAGCCAGGCATCGTGCCCGATCCCCATCACACAACTCGCCCTCGAAACCGGGAAACGCACATTGGCAGAATTATTAAGGTTGATGACCAGCTTGCAAAGCTTGCTAAAAACAGCTTTAACGTCCATGTCATCCTTAAAATTCCAAACCATAAATATGGTGTTGTTATTGGTGTAGTCGGTTACGTTTTGCGAATCGATGCTCATAGGCTTGTGAGAGTGTGATGTTACACGAAGATAAAGATTATAACAATTTGTAGCACGTAATGATGCATATTTGGGCGTTGCCGCAGCCTGCGCTGAGGCCCTCGCGGCAGCCCGCGCTATCCACTCATACTGCACGAGGCATTAAGCGCGAAGCCTGTATCCGTTGCTATCGCTAACGCGGCAATCACCTCATCAACCTCTCACTTCTAATCACATCATAACCCAAAGCACCCGGCACAGTCTTCAGCTCCACATGACGGTAATTCAACGTATCTTCCATTGTATTACGGGTGAAAGAAAGTGTTTTTAAATGTTCCTGGTAACTGATGGTTGCGAGAGGTGTTTTTACTCTGCTGCCGCGAGGCTTATTATAACTGTATTCCTTCACAGGGAATGACTTAACAGTAAGCGGTACATCTTTCGCATTATAATAATCAATGGCCAGCACGACATATAGCACAATGCCGCCAAAAGCTATTACATCCGAGATTAACAGTACAATAAATTTGCCGGCGCCTTTGAGTTTTTGGCTCGGTACAGCGTTATATAAAAACGGCGTAATGATAAACCCCGGTAATATCCACAACAATATTGCAAGCGATAAAGGCATGCAGATACTGTCATAAAGATCCATTGCAAAAAATGTTAAAATCAGCCCCACCCAAAACAAAACAAAAATCACCACACCCAATGCCTGGTTGCCCTGGGGCTTATAATCTTTAAGGCTTGTTATCATAAGGCGGGGGGTCTATATGCAGGTGAAGTGAAATTGTGAACGTTTTGGAATGCACTAATTTATAAATTCTGCCAGACATAAAAAAATCCCGACCTTTGCATGAAAGTCTGCTGCCGCTGCTTACAGCATCGCTATAAATCAGGAAAAAACAAAGCCGGCCACCCTCAACGGGCGCCGGCTTTTTGGTTTAGGGAATATTAAGCAGATGGGTTTAAAACGTGATCTTGCGGATATACCACGGAATTCCGCCCGAATCCATGAAATACAGGTTTCCTGTCGCATCTGTTACCTGCGATACAGCTGATGATATCTGCGCTTTGTTAACCGGGCCATCGGCATGGCCTGATATACAGGATATAACCGTTTTTACCGAATCATTCTTGTTGAGTTTTTGAATAGCAAGCATGCCGCCATCTGACGTAGAACTAACGAAGACATCGCCATAAACGTCGGCCCCAAGATCATAAACATCGCCCAGTATCTTGCCGGCCCCTACGGTGCTCGTTGTACCTGTTGTACTGAGTTTTTGTATGCTGTTTTGCATATTGGTATAATATATATTACCATAAACATCCGGTGTAAATGTTACGAATTGTGCTGTCAATACGGTTGACAATGCGCCGCCGGGAGATATCTTATACAACGTATTGTTACCGGGGTAATAGAGATTGCCCTGTGCATCGAGCGCTATTTTTGCATTCGCCTGGAAATATGCCATGCTGATGTTAGTGTACAAAGTTGTAGCCGTGCCGGTTGGCGTTATTTTTAGCACGTCGGGGTGAGTTATGCCGTTAAAAGCAATTGTATATATATTTCCTGCCGAATCGGTAGTAAGGCACTGCATCGGGTGGTGCTCAACCGTATCATGATCTATAGTAGTCGGCGGAACGTAAAACACACTTTTGCCACCTGATTGTGTGATCCTGAAAATAGTGTCAGGATCCTGGATCCGGAGCGCGTAAATGTTCCCGCTTTTGTCAACTGTAATGCTCGTATAATAACCGGTGGCAACAGTGCTCACTGTGGCCGTTTTTTGCAAAGACGTTGGATCTTTTTTGCAGCTGTTTATGCAGAAGGCCATAACAATGATCCCTAAAATAACGGGCACGTAATAAACTATCGTTTTCATATTGAATGATTAATAATGTTTGTAATTGTGTTGGTTGGCATATGCATACAATTACATTACGCAGCCGGTTGGCAAAATGCTGGGGGAAATGTGAGTTTTTTTTCACCGGGCTAAACCTGTTCAATAAAAGGAGTAATAGCCCATGAATAGAGATTGCTTTTTTATTCCCTCCTTGCTCCTCCGCTAAAGCTACAGCGGCACGCGGAGGGAGGGGGCGTGGCTGCAGGCGCGTAAATGCAGGGAGGGGTTTATTGGCCATGCAAACAGTATAAACCCCTCCTCTCGGGGTTTAAGGTAACCCATAAAATAAAAAAATTCGTAATGTCATCTAACGGTTAATGATAAAATCCAAGCGGCCGGTTGTTAATTTATAACCCACGAAACGTTCCTACGGAACGTAGGACTCATTTCATACGCATTTCTACCCACCAGACGTCCCTACGGGACGTATAACCTGCAAGCCACGTCCCGTAGGGACGCCTGGTGGGTAGAAAAACGATTAATATTTACAATTGTGTTCCGTAGGAACACCTGGTGAAATAGTCAACCATACCAGCCATACAATTTTATGGGTTAACTTAAACCCTTGGGAGGGAATCGCACATTCCCTGCGCTTATTTAAAGCCGCATGTCTATTCATAGGCTATTACTAAAAAAAGGCCGCCCCATATTGTGGGACAGCCTCTTGCGTGAATTTGAGCAACCGATATGAATTTAGTCTCACGTCTCAATTCTCACATCTATTCCGCCGCCAGCAATTCTTCCAGTTGGTTAAGGCCCATAGTAAAGCCACCTTCAAAGCCCATTTCCACCATCATTTTTATGGTTGCTTCGTCATCAAAGCTAAGGTCAACCACTACTTTTGTTTTGTCGCCTTCGGCTATAAATTTATTATCCCAGTGTCCTGCCTTTGCGCCTGGTGCCGCATTGCCATCCTTATCAGAAAATACAGCATCTGCTGCAAACCTGCTGCCTTGCTCAATAGCGGTAAATTTTACGCAGCTCCAATGCTCCTGGCCTTCCGGACCCACCATCGAATACAGCCAGGCGCCGCCTACCGTAAAATCCATCGATTTGGTTTTAGCTACCCACGGTTTTGGGCCCCACCATTTTTCAAGCACGTCAGGGTCTGTCCATGCTTTCCATACTTTTTCAATCGGCGCGTTAAACTCACGTACTACGTGAATTTTTTTAGCGGCCAGGTCTTTTTCGAACACCATGTTGTTTGTCATAGTTTTTAGTTTTATAAGTTGTTTAATATATTGTCTAATTGATCAAAGCGGTCCTCCCACATTTTGCGGAAGCGTTCCAGCCAGATGTCTATTTCTTTCAATTTTTCAGGATTAACGTGGTAATGGATCTCCCTGCCGGTTTGCTTTTGCGATACCACCCCGCACTCGGTCAGGATCCCGATATGTTTTGATACTGCCTGCCGGGTGGTTTCAAAATGCTCGGCAAGGGCATTGGGCGTCATGGCCTGCACCACAAGTAAGGTTAAAATTGCCCTGCGTGTAGGGTCTGCTATGGCCTGGAAAACGTCTCTTCTCATAATATTTGCAACCGATTGGTTGCAAATATAGATATATTAATTTGACACTTGCAAAAATTATTTTTATTTGATTGGAAAAGAGAACTTGTTACGGGAGCTTAACCACAGAGGGCACTGAGATTTACACAGAGGGCACAGAGATTTTTTTCACTCCGCGTTCTCTGTGTTTTTCTCTCTGAGTTCTCTGTGGTTAAAAAATATCGGAGATGTTATTTTCAGTTTAACCACGTAGAGCGCTAAGATTTACAAGAGCACACAGAGATCTTTTTCACTCTGTGCGCTCTGTGTTTTTCCTCTCTGAGTTCTCTGTGGTTAAAATACGGCGATGTTATTCCCTATCGCCGTACTCTTTTTTCATATCGCCAAGCAATTTGGTATTGCATGTTAAAACCATTTTCATGCTTCGCACCAGGCGCGGCAAAAACCGCGACCGTACCATTTCCAAATACTCATTAAATACAGTAGGATCATAGGTGAGCAGGGGCGGGCCGCTTTTCAGAAATTTATTCAGCGCAGCAGTATCTATCCCATGCAAGTAGCTGTATTGAACGATATTATTGACCTGCGAATTATATTGGAATTCAAATATCCGGGCACGCATCTTACGCACCTCTACATATATAGCGCGGTCATTTTCCTGGATAGCCTGCAACCTTCGGCAAAGCTGGTCATACTGTTCTATTTCGCGCGCGATATGCTTTTCAAAGAATTGCAGCGACCCGGTACTTTTCAGTTGTTGAAATGTAGCATCGTTAGGTATGAACGTACCCGATGCGCCGCCAAAAAGGCCGTGATAATACAACTTCCCGGTAGGGATTTTTTTAATGTCGTTTTTAGTTAGCAGGCTCGTCAGCGAATCCACATTTGCCGATGCCATGGTGTAATATTTAATAAGGTCCTTTAAGCTGTCGTTATCCGCCTGCAGGTCGCTCATCATGGTTGCGGCATACGCTTTTACTTTATGGTGCTCAGTAATGTGCTCCCGTATATTTTCGGCAAAAAAGCCCATGGTAACGGCTAAAAATATCATCAGGCCTTCGAGTAAGTATTCTTTAAAGCCTTTCTTTTCAACCTCGGGATGGTGGTGTACTTCCATTAATAGGGGTGTTAATTGTTATGATACTCTTTTATGCATTTATTTTTCATCCAGGCCAAAGCGGTCATTTATATACTTGATCAACCTTACTGCTTCTTGCTTTACCGAATCCTGGTGTTCTATCGCATCTAAATGCAACACTTTTAGGATGCTGACATTAACCCCGAGCTGCTCAATGTCATCCTGTTTGAGATTACGCAAACGGCCATCAGCAACGCGCTGGTTTTTTGAAAAGAAGTAAGCCGACATGTTTGCCGTTGTAAAATGTGCTTCGCAAAAAGGCTGGATGTGGCTGGTTATATGCTGCAGTTCCAGGTCTTCAACATGCTTTACAATATCCTCCTCAAATTGGTAATCGGAAATATAATTGGCTATGCCGGAGCTGGAGAACTGTTTTAAATGCAATTCGCTTTTTATGGCATTAATACTGCCGCTTGAGCCCTGGAACAATTTTATAGAATAGCTATTGCCGATAAGCTGTTGTAATTTCCGGGTATCCATCCCGGCCATGGGTTGCTGCAACAGAACCAGCAGGCTGTCGTCGTTTTTAACATAGCCCTGGTGCGCCGCCATTACCTTATCCAGCCTTGCGGTATCTGATCTTAGCTCCTGTACAAAACCCCTGCACAGTTGCTGTACATGTTCTTTGTTGGTGATGTTTTCCCTTATACTTTCGGCAAAAAAGCCCATGGTAACGGCCACAAATATCATCAGGCCTTCTAACAGGTATTCTTTGAAGCCCTTCTTTTCGACTTCAGGGTGATGGTGGACTTCCATAGGCTGGGGCGGCGGTTGTTGTTTCAGAAGCTAAATTGTGAATCCTAAAATTATATAATTTTCTAAATATCAACAACTTGTAAAGTTAAGTCCATTGTAATTTTATAGAAATAATATCAACTACAATTTAACGCATCCTATAAATTCGGATAATAATTTAACTCCTTATAGTGGTGAATAATCAACCGGCAAAGTCACCCCAAAAACAGAAAACAAAACAGCCCGTACCATTTTACCGGTACGGGCTGTTTTAGCTATTGCTGAATTAGAAATTAATGATGTTCCTTTTCGGCAGGGTGCGGCTCAGCATGCTGCTGCGGGCGCGGTGCACTGTGTTGCTGCGGTGCGTGTTGCTGCGTATGCTGTTGCGGAGCATGCTGCTGAGGAGCATGTTGTTGCGGAGCACTGTGCTGTTGCGGAGCACTATGCTGTTGCGGAGCATGTTGTTGCGCAGCCGGCTGTGTATGCTGCTCCGTTGGATGGGCCATACCAGGCGAATTAGTGGGCTTTGGATGATTTTCAGGCCTTGTCTGATTAGCTGGTTTAGCTTGTTCAGTCTTTACGTGGTTATCCGGTTTGTTATTATCTGCCGGGTTATTACGTTCAGGGTTGGTTTGGTTCACGCTTGGTTTGTGATCAGCAGCGCCATTAGTATGCTGCGTAGCATGGTTTTGTGGCGTAGCGGTATGCGGCACTGATTTACCTTCCGGGTTAAAATGTGAGCCACCCGGTTTGTTCATAGCTACGTTGGTTGGCCTGCCCCCGTTTGATTTGGAGAACTGGCTCTTATCCTGCATAGCTTTGTGCGCATGATTTTGTTGCTGGCTGGTAGGCTGTACGTGATGATCTCTCTCTGCAGCTAACTCCTCCGGACGAGGCCTTGCCTGCACACCATGCGAACCGCCGTTAAAGCTTACATGGTTATTTACCACGGTATGGTTTATGATCACAGTCCTGTCTACATAGGTATTGTGTACTATCGTCCTGTTCACATTTACAACGGCCGTATTGTAACGGAAGTGGCCGCCCGACCAGTTACCGCCCACGAAGCCTACGCCTACGTAACCGCCGCCATAGTTAATGCCACCGTAAAAACCTACGTGCGGGCCCCAATAACCGGAGTGAAAACCGTATGCGCCGTTCTCATAACCCCAGTAAGCCGGTGTCCATAAATAATTTGGCTGCGGAGGGGCAACCCATACACCGGGTACCCAATAGTAATCCTGTACATCCGGGTCCCAAGCCCAATAGCCCGGCTGCCATAAATAGCCATCTTCAGGGCATGGCGGTTGTGTATATTCCGGCAGTTCCGGCGGGGCAATATTGGCCGAAATGCTGATGCCAACGCTTATCTGTGCATGAAGTTTTGGCGCTGCGCATAACATCGCGGCAGCAACAAAACCAATTTTTAGTAGCTTCTTCATAATAAATTGTTTTGTTTAGTGTGTTTACTAATACATTTAAGACGGCATATAAGTTTTATAGTTTAAATTAGAATTTGAGTAAAGCTTATTATCAAATTATTACCTCATAAAAAATGCCCATTAAAACATTGCTAAAGGGCATTTTGTAAGGATTAATTTTCTGAAGAAATTTATCAGTTGCGCCTGTTAAACAATAACGATGCATAATATAACAAAGCAGCCAGCGCGCTCAGGGCAGCAACCACGTAAGTCATGGCGGCCCACCATAAGGCGTCTTTTGCTTCGTTGTGTTCCTGTTGCGTTTGCATTACGGTGTAATTGTTATTGAGCCATGCCAAAGCCCTGCGACTTGCATCGAACTCCACAGGCAAAGTGATAAAACTAAACGCCGTTACCAGCGCCAAAGCAGCAACGCCAATTGCCAATACTAATGGATTATGCGTAAAGAACAACAGTAGTACGCCAATAAACAACGTCCATTGCGTTAAGGTTGATGCCACATTGATAACCGGCACCATTGCGCTGCGTAAACTGAGCCACGTATAAGCCTTTGCATGCTGAACAGCGTGACCGCATTCATGCGCGGCTACTGCGGCGGCGGCAACACTCCGGCTATAAAAAACATCCGGACTGAGGTTTACCGTTTTGGTTTCGGGGTTATAATGGTCGGTGAGTTGGCCTTCTGTCGAAACTACCTGCACATCATAAATGCCGTTTTCGCGCAGCATCCGTTCGGCTACTTCCTGGCCGGAAAGGCCCGAGCTCAAAGGCATTTGCGCGTATTCCCTGAACTTGCTTTTAAAGCGCCATTGCACAATAGCGCCAATTATGGCTATTGCTATCATCAGCAGCCAGGCCGGGCCTATAGCTATATATCCTAAAATGAAATGATCCATAATTAAATATTTGTTATGTCTGTTACTTCAAAAAGTATTCCGAATTAAAGAACCAGCGAAACGATTGTTGTACCTTTGAATACATTTATAACGTTTGGAAGCATCATTTTCATATTGGGAACGCACCGCGTTTATTGATGATGCCGATGTGATCATCATCGGCAGCGGGCTGGTTGGCCTGAGCGCCGCGCTGCACCTAAAAACCCGTGAGCCCAAACTAAAGGTACTGGTGCTGGAACGCGGCTTCCTGCCAACAGGCGCCAGCACAAAAAACGCCGGATTTGCCTGTTTTGGCACTGTTTCGGAACAATTGGAAGGTTTAAAGCGATCATCAGAAGATGAAGTTGCGCAGCTGGTAGCTTACAAATGGCGCGGCTTACAACGGCTGCGGCAGAACCTCGGCGATGCCAATATCGGTTTTTACCAGCATGGCGGATATGAGCTGTTTATGGATAACGAGCATAGGCAGGCTGAAAGGTGCATCGATAAAATTCCGTATCTCAATAGATTATTAAAAGATGCTATCGGCGGGACTGACATTTATGCAGTCGCAGATGATAAGATCGGCGCTTTTGGCTTTGATAAAGTTAAGCACCTGATCTATAACCCGTATGAGGGACAGATCAACACCGGCAAAATGATGCGCACCCTGCTGCAAAAGGTTTACAGTTTGGATGTCGCGGTTTTAAATTCGTGCCCGGTTACCAAAATAGAGCATTATAAGGATCAGATCTACCTGCATACGCCGCATGGCATTTTTAAAACGCCTAAAATGATACTGGCAACCAATGCCTTCGCCAACCAGCTTTTCCCCGAGCTGAAAGTGACACCCGGCCGCGGGCAGGTAATGGTTACCAAGCCCATCCCCGGGCTGAAACTGAAAGGCACTTATCATTTTAACGAAGGCTATTATTATTTCCGCAATATAGATGGCCGTGTACTTTTTGGCGGCGGTCGTAACCTGGATTTTGAGGCTGAAGCGACCTGGGAGTTCGGCCATACCGATATTGTAAGGCAGCAACTTATGGATTATCTTAACGAAGTGATCCTGCCCGGTCAGGATGCTGAGATCGACTACTGGTGGAGCGGCATCATGGGTTTCGGCGAAGACCTGTGCCCGATAGTAAAACAAATAGGCCCCGGCACGTATTGCGCGGTACGCTGCAACGGTATGGGCGTAGCGATGGGCAGTTTGGTGGGTGAGGAAGTAGCGGAGCTGGCTTTGAACCAGGATTAAACGGATTAAAGAGATTGGACAGGATGTTGACCCATTTTCATTCTTTCAATTATAAGTTTGCTATCGGAAGTTTATATTAGCCCATTCAAACACACCTTATGGAAAAACCAATAAAACGCTGCGTATGGCCGGGCACCGACCCGCTTTATATCAAATACCACGATGAAGAATGGGGCAAAACAACGCACGACGATAAAATCCTGTTCGAGTTTTTAATCCTTGAATCGGCACAAGCGGGATTGAGCTGGATCACCATATTGCGCAGGCGCGAGAATTACCGTAAAGCTTTTGCCAATTTCGACGTGCATAAAGTAGCTGCCTTTGATGAGAAGGATACGGAGCGATTGCTGAACGATGCGGGTATCATCCGCAATAAGCTAAAGATCAAATCCGCCATCAACAATGCCAAACTCTTTATCGAAATACAAAAAGAATTCGGCTCATTTGATAAATACCTATACAGCTTTATGCCCGATGGAAAGCCGATCAACAATACCACCGGCGCACTTCCTGCAAGCACACCCATTTCTGATGCCATCAGCAAGGACATGAAAAAGCGAGGGTTTACCTTCTTTGGCACCACCATCTGCTATGCCCACATGCAGGCCACGGGTATGGTGAACGACCATTTGCCGGACTGCTCTTTTAAGTGATTACACGTATCAATAAATAAGATCGAATTATACGAATACTAATTACACAAATTGGCTTTGGCGAAAAAATAGTGTAAATTTGGATAAAGAGGAATCCTATTATGGTGATTGAACGCGACAACGAGAATGTGATTATTAAGATAGATGCATCTCTAATTGGTATGGATGAGGTGCAGAAAACTATTGACTATTTACGCATATTGGAATCCAATGCACAAAATAAAGGCACACAGGAAGAAGCTGACGAATTAGCACGTGAGATCAATAAAGACTGGTGGGATGAAAATAAGCATCGCTTTCTTAAATGATCCTTGTTATCGATACCAATATTTTCATTTCTGCACTTATCACTCCAAACAGCAGGCTTGCGCGAATTTTAAGCTATTATAGTCTACCCATCAAACGTATAAGCAGCCATATCTTGATCGCTGAATTATCCAAACATCACGACAAAATTGTAAGGGCATCTAAACGTACCTCTAAAGTAATATCGGATGATATATATGCTTATTTGCAATACATCAAACTGTATGAAGAAGATTTTATAATGCCTGTACATTGGCAGGAGGCCGACAGGCTTACAAAAGGAGTAGACAGCGATGACATTGCTTTTGTTGCCCTGGCTCTTCAAACGGATGGCCTGTTATGGACAGGCGATAAAAAACTAACAGATCACCTTAAATCAATGGGATTTGACCGCGTGATCAGCACAGCAGAATTATCCATTATGCTGAATATTGAATAATTTTTATCTATTTGAATAATTAATAGTTACGCGATTACAATTCGCATAATTTGTAATATTAACATACCTGTACTTATTAATTTGCGTTAATTCGTGCTTTGAAAGGATCGTATAATTCGACTTTATTCGCTCTAATTCGTGCAATTCGTCTACATTCGTGTAATTCGTGATCAATATGAAAAAGTTATTTCTGCTGGATGGCATGGCCCTTATTTACCGGGCGCATTTCGCTTTAAGTAAAACGCCGCGCTTCACTTCGGGCGGTTTGAATACGTCTGCCGTAATGGGCTTTACCAATACGCTGCTGGATGTATTGAAGAAGGAAAAGCCTACCCACATGGCTGTGGTTTTCGATACCGAAGCGCCGACTGACCGCCACATTGAGTACGAAAAATACAAAGCCCATCGTGAGGCCATGCCGGAGGATTTGTCGAAGGCTATGCCATATGTGTTTAAGGTGATATTGGGTTTCAATATTCCGCTCATTACTTCTGATGGTTATGAGGCTGATGATATCATTGGCACCCTCGCCAAAAAAGCGGAAAAACAAGGCTACGAGGTATATTGCATGACGCCTGATAAAGACTTTGCACAGCTGGTATCTGAAAACATCAAGATCTACAAACCTGCCCGCATGGGTAACGAGATGGAAATAATGGGCGTGAAGGAAGTTTGCGCCAAATGGGAAATTGAGCATGTAGAGCAGGTAATAGACATTTTAGGCCTGTGGGGCGATGCGGTCGATGGCATCCCCGGCATACCCGGCGTGGGTGAAAAAACCGCCAAAACACTCATCAAACAATATGGCTCGATGGAAAACATCTTCGAGCATACACATGAGCTAAAAGGCAAGCTGAAAGAAAATTTGGAACAGTTTAAAGAGCAGGGCCTGCTATCAAAACGCCTGGCCACCATTAACCTGAATGTGCCTGTAGAGCTGGATGAAGCCGGACTGGAAATGTGCGCCCCAAGCAAAGACTTGCTGGAGCCATTATTTGCCGAACTGGAATTCCGCACGCTGGGCCGCCGCGTATTTGGCGACGATTTCAGTATCACCGAAATGAAGTCGGTTTCCATCCAAACCGACCTCTTTGGTAACCCGGTTGCTACCGGCCGCACGACCATGACGGTGGACATTGCCGACATTGGCGAACCGGAAACACCGACCATCGCTGCAAAAAATATCGATAACGTTCCGCATGAATACTATTTGGCGGATACGGTTGAAACCCGCGCGCAACTGATCAACACGCTGAAACAACAAACCAGTTTTTGCTTTGATACGGAGACCACTGGCACCGATGCAAACTTCTGCGAGCTGGTTGGCCTGTCATTCTCTATAAAAGCGGGACAAGGCTGGTATGTGCCGATTCCTGCCGATCAGGCAGAGGCAAAAAGCATTGTCGCCGAATTTAAGGGAATAATGGAGGATACTTCGATCTCCAAGATCGGACAAAACCTGAAATTTGATATCCTGATGTTCAAATGGTACGATGTACAGGTAAAAGGCAGCTTGTTCGATACCATGATGGCGCACTATATCCTCGACCCGGATACCCGCCACGGCATGGATGTACTGTCGGAAAACTACCTTGGCTATAAACCGGTTTCCATCACCGCGCTCATCGGCCCCAAAGGCAAAAACCAGGGCAATATGCGCGATGTGGAAATAGAGAAAATAAAAGACTATGCTGCCGAAGATGCCGACGTTACCCTGCAGCTAAAAGAAGTTTTCGAGCCAAAACTAAAACAGGTGGAAGCCGAAAAGCTGATCCACGAAATAGAGCATCCGCTCATTTATGTACTGGCCGATATGGAGTATGAAGGGGTAAAAATAGACCATAACACACTCGCCGAGTTTTCCAAAGAGCTGGAAATAGACATTGCCAAGCTGGAGAAGATCGTTTATGAAAAGGCAGGCGTGCGCTTCAATATCGCATCGCCAAAGCAATTAGGCGAGGTGTTATTTGAAAAGCTGATGCTCGATCCTAAAGCTAAAAAAACCAAAACCGGCCAATACCAAACGGGGGAGGACGTACTATTATCGCTGGCTGTAAAAAGCGACATAGTACGCGATATATTAGATTATCGCCAGCTGCAAAAATTGAAGTCGACTTATGTAGATGCGTTGCCGCAGATGGTAAATACCAAAACCGGCAGGGTACATACTTCATACAACCAGGCTATTGCCGCAACCGGGCGTTTAAGCTCGACTAATCCCAATTTGCAGAACATCCCTATCCGTACCGAGCGCGGCCGTGAGGTGCGTAAGGCATTTATCCCGCGCGACAGCGGGCACACCATCGTATCGGCGGATTATTCGCAGATTGAGCTGCGCATTATTGCCGAGATCAGCAAGGATGTCAATATGATGGAGGCTTTCACCAAAAATCTCGATATCCATACCGCTACCGCGGCCAAAGTTTATGGCCTTGAATTGCACGAGGTTGATGGTAACCAGCGCCGCAATGCCAAAGCGGTAAACTTCGGGATTATCTACGGGCAATCGGCATTTGGCTTATCGCAGAGCCTGGGCATTCCCCGAAAAGAGGCTGCTGATATCATCGAAAATTACTTCGCACAGTATCCCGGCATCAAACAATACATGAGCGATACCATGAACTTTGCCCGTGAGAATGGTTATGTATGCACGCTGATGGGCCGCCGCCGCTATCTGCGCGACATCAATTCTGCCAATGCAACCATACGCGGCTTTGCCGAGCGAAATGCCATCAATGCACCTATACAGGGCTCGGCGGCAGATATGATCAAGATTGCGATGATCAATATCCATAAAGAATTCTGTGCCCAAAAACTAAATGCCCGCATGACCATGCAGGTACATGACGAATTGATCTTCGACGTACCGAATGATGAAGTGGAAATAGTAAAGCCCATCATTATGGAGAACATGAAGAACGCCATTAAAACCGAGGTGCCGATTATGGTTGAAATTGGTGTTGGTGCGAATTGGCTGGAGGCGCATTGATAGATAGTGATTCGTCATGGCGAGGAACGAAGCCATCTCTGAATTTGCTATTCAATGAAACAAATACTTTTTAAATGACATCATTTAACAAACCGACCACTCCTTGACTTGCACGCGCAGGGGTGGCTTCGTTCCTCGCCATGACGATCTAATTGGCATTATATTAGTTCACCACAAATAATTATATTTGTAAGTAGAGACTAATGAAAGCGAAAAACTTCATATCGGAAATACCATCATCTGCACTTGAAATTTATCAAATGCTGCCTGAAGGCACGCGTTGTGAAGTGATTTTTAATGAACTGATCATGTCGCCGTCACCTACAACCTTACATCAGCTTTTGGTTACCGAGCTAAATGCTTTACTTTTTATCTTCTTAAAAGAAACCAAAGCCGGTAAAGTAATTGTTTCGCCGGTAGATGTTTACCTGGAAAATTTTGAGTCAGTAATACAGCCAGATCTAATTGTTATTTTGAACGAAAACTCAGATCAGATAAAGCGGGACGGTATCTATGGCGCACCGTCTATTGCCATTGAAATACTATCAAAAAACAAATTATACGACACCCAACGCAAACGTGCACTTTACGAAAAAGCAGGCGTAAAAGAGTATTTCATGATCGATCCGGAAAATAAGGTTACCACTTTGCTAACCTTAAATGAACAGGGAGTTTATGAGCAAACCTATGAGGAAACCGGTTTGCTGCGGTCTGCCATAATCAACTGCGACATCGCATTCTGATTTTTCTCCCTCAATCTTACTGGCTAATTTTATTAAAAAGGAATTTCACACATCAATTATCAGTTGATTTTTGATGATTTTTTATTTTTATAGTGCTTATTTGAAATTTTATCAAACAGAAACGCCCTGTTTTTCCTGCCATTCTTTCAACCATCTCACCTAAATATTGTCAACATTTTTACAATCATCCGCCTAAATTTTAAAAACTATATTAATTATTACAGGTTTCTCTTTTGTCAATCTTTGCTTAAATTGACAGCACATTATCCTCAATGAGAATTTATCACCTTGCTGCTGAATGTTACCCCGTCGCTAAGGTCGGCGGGCTGGCTGACGTTGTTGGCGCATTGCCAAAATACCAGAATAAAGCGGGCATGAACGCCGCTGTTGTATTGCCTTATTATAACCGGAAATTCGTTAAAGAAAATGTCTTCGACGTGGTTTTCCAGGCGGCAACTTTGCTGGGCAATAAGCGCTATTACTTTGAAGTACTAAAAGAACACACCGATAAACTCGGCTTTGAGCTATACCTGATCAGGATCCCCGGCCTGCTTGATCGCGAAGAGGTATACATGTACCCCGACGAGCGCGAACAATTCGTTGCATTTCAACTGGCATTTCTCGACTGGATCAGCTACTCGCAGCAAACACCGGATATTATCCATTGCCACGATCATCATGTAGGGTTGATCCCATTCCTGATGTATCATTCAAGGCTGTACAGCAGGCTGGCAAATATCGCTACAGTATTCACTATCCATAACGGACAATACCATGGTGTTTTAAGCTGGGATAAATTCAATTACCTGCCTGATGTTGATCTGAACCAAACCGGTCTGCTGGATTGGGGCGGGTCGATCAATCCGCTGGCCGCAGCTGTGAAATGTGCCTGGCGTTATACTACTGTATCGCCAAGCTATTTGCACGAGCTTGAATACAGCTCCAACGGATTGGAATATTTATTTTATTTAGAAAGATCAAAGGGATCGGGTATCATTAACGGTATAGATACGGATGTATGGAACCCGAAGGCCGACCCGATGATCCCGAATAAATTTACACCAGCAAAACCTGAAGAAGGGAAGGCTAAAAATAAGGCAGCACTGTGCGAAAAATTTGGTCTTGACGTTGAGAAGCCGCTCATCTCTTTTATTGGTCGCCTGGTGCTTGAAAAAGGCGCCGACCTGATCGCCGCAGCCATCCGCCGCAGCCTGTTCGAGCATCCGGGTGAATTTAACTTCCTGATGCTGGGTACGGGCGAGCCATGGATAGAGCAGCAATTATCCGAGTTGAAAAATCAGTTCCCCGGACAGTGCAATGTGTTTGTAGGTTACGACGAAAGCCTGTCGCACCTGATCTATGCCGGTTCCGATTTCCTGCTGATGCCATCGCGTGTTGAGCCATGTGGTCTTAATCAATTATACTCCCTGCGCTACGGAACGGTGCCTATAGTACGTGCTACCGGAGGTTTAAAAGATACCGTGATCGACTTTGGCGATGAAGGTGGCTACGGCATTCGTTTCAATAATGTTTCCGTCGATGATATGAGCTATTCCATCGGCAGGGCTATCGCTTTGTACCAAAATAAGCCACATTTACAATTATTGCGAAAACGCATGATGGCCCTCGACTTTTCGTGGGACAGATCGGCTAAAGAATATATTACCCTTTACGAAAGTTTAAAAAACACGTTATGACATCAAAAGTAATCTGCATCGTGCTTGGCGGCGGCCAGGGAAGCCGCTTGTCACCCCTCACGGCTACACGTTCTAAACCCGCTGTACCTATCGCCGGTAAATACCGCCTGGTAGATATTCCTATCTCTAATTGCCTGCATTCGGGTATTACACGTATTTATGTTTTAACGCAGTTTAATTCGGCTTCGCTTAATAAGCACATCAAAAACACCTACCATTTCAGCAGTTTCAGCGAGGCATTTGTCGATATACTTGCAGCCGAGCAAACCCCAACCAGCGGTTCGTGGTACCAGGGCACTGCCGATGCCGTAAGGCAAAGCCTGCACCATTTGGCCGTGCATGATTTCGATTACGTGCTTATCCTTTCAGGCGATCAGTTGTATCAAATGGACTTTGAGACGATGATAGACAACCACATTAAAGCAAATGCGGAGATCTCTATAGCAACCATACCTGTGCACGCGAACGATGTACCGGGTTTTGGTATCCTGAAAACTGATCACGAGGGCAATATCACTTCATTTATCGAAAAACCAAAGAGCGATTTCGGGGATTGGGCATCAGATGTGAGTGAGGAAATGGCTGCACAAGGCCGCTTCTACCTGGCATCGATGGGTATTTACATCTTCAATCGTTCATTGCTGTATGAATTGCTGGATGGAAACGAGCGTACCGATTTTGGTAAAGAGATCATTCCGGAATCGATCGGCAATCATCGCGTACTCAGCTATCAATATGAAGGTTACTGGACCGATATAGGTACCATACCATCGTTCTTTGAAGCCAATCTTGGCCTTACTGACGAGATACCGCAGTTTAACTTATTTGATAAGAATTACATTTTCACCCGTGCACGCATGCTGCCGCCATCAAAAATGTCGGGAACGCAGGTTGAGGCTTCCATTATTTCCGATGGCTGCATCATCAATGCCAGCCGGTTAAAACGCTCGATAATCGGTATCCGTACCCGCATTGGTTTTGATACTATTATAGAGAACACCTACGTAATGGGCAGCGATAATTACCAAACGCTTGAGCAGATAGAGGATGCCAGGCTAAGTAATTCGCCTATTATGGGTATTGGCGACAGGTGTGTGATCAAAAATGCGATCATCGATAAAAACACTTATATCGGTAACGACGTAAAGATCAATTGTGGTGAAAAGTTGGCCGACGGTGATTACGGAACACACACCGTACAGGATGGAATTGTAGTGGTTAAAAAGCGCGCTATTATTCCTAATGGCACAGTTATCTAATTAATAGTTAAAACATTATCGCTTCAATTGCGTTCCTCATTAAGGTAAAACTAAAAATTGAAGACCATGAAAAAACTATTTTGCATGATCGCGTTAGGCGCGATCTCATTCGGAAGCGTATTCGCGGCGGCGCCTGTCCGTCATACGAACGCTGTTCAAACGGATACGGTAAAAGTTAAGAAAAAAGTGAAAAAGAAAAAAGATGGAACGACAAAGGTAAAAGTCAAAAAGGACAGCGTGGCTACCCACTAATATGTTCTTTTTCGAAAGAAAACCAATTTATAGCAAAAAGCCCGGCACTTTCGCCGGGCTTTTTGTTTTTTACAAATTAATGCTCTCGCCTATGGCAGGTAACTTTAGATTAAGGCCGGCCTTAACAAATTTCTCTCTCACCTCATCTTTATCGATCTTGATGGCCGGGAAACTGTCGTAATGTACGCCAACCACATTTTTACAGTTAACAAAATCACAGGCTTTTATGGCGTCGTCGGCTCCCATGGTGTAGTTATCGCCGATAGGCAATATTGCCCAGTCGAGGTTTTCATCAGCCAGCAGCTTCATGTCGTAGGTTAATGCTGTATCGCCTGCAAAATAGATCTTTTTGCCATCGGCATAAATTACAAAACCTGCAGGGTTACCGCCGTTGCTGCCATCAGGCAAAGCGCTGGAGTGAATGGCGTTCACCATTTTCACCCGGCCGAAATCAAAGTTAAAGCCACCGCCTATGTTCATGCCATGCGCTTCGATGTTCTGGCCGCCTAGCCAGTTTGCAATTTCGGCAATGCAGATCACTTTAGCGCCGCTTTGCTTTTGGATGTTGATCAGATCGCCAACATGGTCGCCATGCCCATGTGACACCAGGATGTAATCCGGTTTGATGGAGGTAACATCAATGTCCTTCGCCAACGGATTGTGCGTAATAAACGGATCGAACAATAATTTTTTGCCGCCTGCTTCAATCTCAATGCAGGATTGGCCATAATAAGTTGCTTTCATATAATAGATTAAAATTTACAAACAGACTTGTCATTTCGAATCAGCAATAGCATTGGGTTGAGCGATCGGGGCTGGTGAGAAATCTTTTGCGCTATGCAATTTTTGCTATACATGACGCAAAAGATCTCTCCTCACTCCCCCGCACATATCCTGCGCTGTTCGTTTGAGATGACATATTTTATAATGGATTATTTACCAAACAAATTCCCTAAACCGCCCATGCCGCCGAACATTTGTTGTGTCATGGCGGCCATTTCGCTTTGACTTACGTTGTCGGCTTGCTCCATCGCTTTGTTAATAGCTACGATGAGTAGCTCTTCCAACTCTTCCTTATCGGATACCTTTAAAAATTCCTCATCGATATTGATGGATTGCACCACCTTATTGCCATTGGCTACAACGGTGATCTTTCCGCCCTCGGCGCTGCCGCTAACGCTGATGCCGTCGAGTCGTTGTTTCATTTCGCCGGCTTTTTGCTGGGCCTCTAATAGTTTATCAAACATGGTTTTGTATCATTAGTAGTTATGTAAGTTGGTTTGAAGGTATTCGGTTTTAAAAAATCGTAATCGTTACAAACCGGTGCAAAAATAGCGATGCAGCGTAATATGTTGCAACATGTTTTATAAGAGAAATTCTTATTGAAAATAAATCATTGATACCCGAAGTTGTAAAAGGGGTGTATCTGAGTTATAAATTTAATAAGAACGCTAAAGATAAATGACAAGTCGCAAAACTATCCAGCGGTTATGTACGCGACCCGGTGGACTCACCCCGAATGCGCTTCGCTGTTCGGCCCTCTCTTCGCTGCGCGGAAAGAGGGCAAAGTCATGGGTTATAGATATTATTTCCGTGTCATTTTGTAGCTACCCTCTTTCCGCGCAGCGAAGAGAGGGTGGTCGAGCGCAGCGATGACCGGGTGAGTCCACCGGGTCGCATTCTTAACAAACTTATATTAAGATAATTTGTCACAAAAAATATCCCATTAACGCCACTTGTGCAGTTTTTAGTAACTTGGCAATTGATTTGATAGACAGGATTTAATGAGACAAAAATTTTATGATACTGCTGTGAAGCAGGAACGCGCCGTGCTGGTGGGTGTAATTACGCCCCACGAAACCGATGAGCAGACAAAGGAGTATTTAGAAGAATTACAGTTCCTGGTGGATACTGCCGGGGCGGAGACTGTGCGCATATTCACCCAGAAATTGCAAAAGCCAGATCGCGCGACTTTCGTAGGGTCGGGCAGGTTGGAGGAGATCGGCGAGTTTGTAAAAGCCGAGGAGATAGACATTGTAGTGTTTGATGACGAGCTATCGCCATCGCAATTGCGTAACATTGAAAATGAGCTACAGGTGAAGATATTGGACAGGAATAACCTCATCCTCGACATATTTGCCAACCGTGCACAAACCGCGCAGGCCAAAACGCAGGTGGAACTTGCCCAATTGCAATATTTATTGCCACGACTGACCCGCTTATGGACACACTTAGAGCGCCAGAAGGGCGGTATCGGTATGCGTGGCCCGGGTGAATCGCAGATTGAGACTGACCGTCGTTTGATCCTGAATAAAATAGCATTATTGAAAGAGCGCCTGAGAAGCATCGACCGCCAAAATGAAACACAACGCAAAAATCGTGTTGCGATGGTGCGTGTGGCTTTGGTAGGCTATACCAACGTGGGTAAATCCACTATCATGAATATGCTTTCCAAATCGGAAGTATTTGCAGAGAACAAGCTGTTCGCTACGCTGGATACTACGGTGAGGAAGGTGGTGATCGAGAATGTACCGTTCCTGTTATCGGATACCGTAGGTTTCATACGCAAGCTGCCCCATCATTTGGTGGAATGTTTTAAATCGACACTGGATGAAGTACGCGAAGCGGATATCCTGGTGCATGTAGTGGATGTATCGCACCCCAATTTCGACGACCAGATCCGCACCGTAAACGAAACGCTGAAAGAGCTTGGCGCCGTTGATAAACAGGTAATAACTGTATTTAACAAAATAGACGCCTATAAACCCATCGCACTTTTTGAAGGCGAAGAAGTAGCGCCAATGACGCTGGAAGATTTTAAACACAGCTGGATGGCGAAGAACAACAGCCCTGCCATATTTATTTCTGCCACTAAAAAGGAAAATATTGAAGAGCTGCGAAAGCTGTTATATGATAAGGTGATCGCTATACATACGGAGCGGTATCCGTATGATCACTTGTTGTATTAACTTTGTTTTTATATGCTTAGGATTTATTTAGATACAAATCTTATTACCAAAATATCTAATTATCCTTTGTTGGAAGAAACACTGGAACTATATTCTGACTATTTAAATGTAGTTTATTCATCTGCTCATTTAGATGATTTAAAACGAAGTACGGATGCTGATAAGACAGAGCTAGATTTATCAATAATTAAGAAATATTCTAAAAATCAATGTCTTGCAAAGTATTGGGGTATAGAAGACATAACCTATGATATTCGAGACCCGTTCGAATTTTTTGAATCTTTCACAAATCCATCTTTTGATTTAAAAGAAGCACTTACAAACTTTGACAATGAATGTAATAAGTTAGGAATTGAAAATCCGCTAGATAAATTGAAAAACTTATCAATTGCAATTCCTGAGAAATCTGATGAAATAAATCCAGATAGTACAAATCCTTTTTTTAAAAGGTTTAGAGACAATCCAACTTTTGCATCTTTATTTGAAGATATAGCAGAAACTCTTCAACAGGCATTAAACTCCTCTGATTTATTAAAAACAGCTAGAAATAACTTTGATAAACACTTGCCAAGAAAAGTTATAGGGAATAAAAAGGAAAATATAATCGAATATTTAAATATAGAACTTTCAAAAACAAAACTTAATAAATCACTTGATGAATATGTATTGCAGTCACTTAAATTAGGGAATAAGGATAAATCTTATTCACAATTTGATTGGTTTATAACAAGATATTATTGTTTAGATCTTGTAGGATACAAGTCAGATAATAATAGTACAACTTCAAATCTTATTACAGACGCTTTTCATGCATTTTACGGTGCGCATTGTGATATTTTTCTATCTGAAGATAAAAAACTTAAGGAAAAAGCGAAAGTTGTTTACGAAGAGTTTGGAATCGAAACCATTATCTGGTCTGCGAATGAGTTTTCTGAATTTATTGACAAATTGATTAAAAAGATTGCGGATGGGAAAAGTCTAGTTGATATTATCTTACAATTAAGAAGTCATCCTATAAAAGCAACATATAGTAATTTAGATAATAAAGCAACTATAACAGAATATTTTTTAGAAGCCTTTTTTATCGGCTATTTCGATACTGCATTTTGGGTTGATACAAGTGATGGCTCTACGATAATTCACTTCATCAAAGACAATCGAACGTTCTCCAAATGGTTTTATTTCAAAGAGTTGACATCACTAATAAAAATTTGCATCGAATTATTTGGAACAGATGTTAACAACAATACTTTTTTGAATGAAGAAATTGAGTTTTTAGATCAAAATAATTGGATAGGAAGAAAGTGGGCTTTTGAGAATTTCTTAATACAACTTAACAAAGATAAGGAGCTAGGATTTACTTTACGATTTGATATTTATACAAATCGAGCATAATACTACGTCAAAAATATCTTACCCTTTATCTCCGGAATGATCCCTTTTTCCAACGCCGTATCAAATAGCAAATTAATCGCTTTGCGGCCTTCTTCACCCAGGTCAACCGAATATTTATTTACATAGAGGTCGATGTGTTTATACATCACTTCCTCGCTCATTTCCTGTGCGTGGGAACGAATGTATTCCAATCCTGATTTTGGATTGGCAAAGGCAAATTCTACCGATTTCTTCAATACCCGGTTGATCTTCAGTTGCACATCCAACGGCAAGCGGCGATTGGCTACTATGCCGCCTAACGGTATAGCGCAGCCTGTTTTCTTTTCCCAGAAATCGCCCAAATCAATGATCTTTTTCAGGCCTTTATTTTGATAGGTAAAGCGGTTTTCGTGAATGATGAGGCCGATATCGATCTTGTCGTTCAACAGCGAATCCTCGATCTCTGAGAATACGATTTCCTGTTTGTTTTGCGCATCCGGGAAGGCTAATCCCAACAGGAAATTTGCGGTAGTATATTTACCCGGGATACCAATTTTATAATCAGGATTATTCTCCAGGTCAGAAACAGAGATCTCATTTTTTGAGATCAGCATAGGCCCTACACCAAATCCCAAAGCACTTCCCGCATCCAGCAGTACATATTTATCGGTCATGTAGGCGAAGGCATGGTAGCTCAGCTTGGTAATGTCCAATTCACCGCGCAGGGCTTTTTGATTTAGCGTCTCCACATCATCATAAAACACTTCAAAATCCAATCCTTCCGTATCGATCTTATGGTGAATTAGCGCATCAAAAATAAAAGTATCATTTGGGCAGGGCGAAAAGCCGAGGGTAAGTTTCATGGACGTATTTTTATCTTATCGGGTTCAATATCTTCGGGTCAAGCGCAACGGGTTCGTCAGATATATTTACTATTTGTTCATCTATTAATTTCTCAAGTTCTTCAATCACTGTGCGGTCAAGTCTTGCAGGCACTTTGCCACGATAGCGTTTGGCCATTTCTATCAAAAACTCGTAAACGGTTTGTGTGCCTGTTGCGCTCAGGAATATTTCCTGTGGCCAATCGTCAAAAGTTATCATTCGCGCTCTTTTTCCATCAAGGGCAGTAATGGTATATTTATCTAAATACTGAAATGATATGGTGCGATAAAAGTATTTGTCTTTTAACGGGTGGTTTAAAAAATACAGTGATGGACCGTAGATTAATTTGTCGCCCTTAAAAAAATCAAACAGACCCATAGCTATTTAATAATTCCGCAGCAAATGTATTCAGATTTTTCACAGCCAGCCCAATCTGCCAGGCATTGCGGTTGCGTTTTTCCACGTAATTTGACACTGCCCTGATCTGCATGCAAGGAACGCCTGCCTGTTTGCAGGCATAAAAAAATGCCGCGCCTTCCATACTTTCTATTTGCGCATCGATACGGCTGCTGAGTTTTTGGATGGAAGCTTCGTTGCCATGCACAGTATTTACGGTAATGGCAGTAGTTTTTTTGATATTGAGCGAATCAGGTAATGAATAAGTAGCGGTAAATACACTTTCCCCAAAACCTAATTCATCTATTGTAATAAATTGCTCGTCATCCTCGGCACCTAATTCGGCAAAGGTGTCCTGGGTTATCTCCACTACTTCGCCTAAGGGGATATTGCGGTCGAAACTGCCGGCTATGCCTAAATTAATGGCGAGGTCGTATTGATTTTGGGCGAAATGTTTGCCTAATGCAAACGCAGTAGCTACCATGCCTGCGCCGGTTATTAGGAAGGAGATGTCCAGCTTTTCGCAGGCTTTTTTGAACTGCGGCGTGCTGTGTGTGCCCTGGTCGCAATCTAAAATGGCAAAGCGGGTGTCTTCTTTAAGCTTGCTGATCTCGGGTTCGGTGGCTGCTACTATTAATATACGCATATAAAATCAGGTAATCCTTAAATCCTTAAATCATGGTTCAAGACAAATGCGTTAGGGATTGCAGCGGATACCGGCCCCGAGCCTAAGGCCTGCAGGCGTATGAGCGGAAAGCCCGGGCCGCAGGCAACGCCCATGTAGTTGATTGGAGATTAGAGATCAGTTGCATAGTTCGCCAGACACACCCCTGCTACTGCACAATCCGGCGCGCCCCTCTCAAGATGGGAACTTTAACTTAGCACCTGTAACAACATCTCATACATCAAAACTTCCTTTCCTTACAACCGCACTATTCCAAAAATACAATCTTTCAAATCAATCAATTCCTCAACCCACAACTATCAACACTAACTATTTGTGACGCTAAGATAAAACAAATGCCAGTTTTTGTTTTTTATATTTGCACCCACAATAATTATGATGATTTACATTACGCGTAAAGAACACTTTAATGCAGCACACAGGATGTACCGCGAGGAGTGGAGCGAAGAAAAGAATTTCGAGGTGTTTGGCAAGTGCGCTAACCCTAACTGGCACGGGCACAATTACAACCTGTTTGTAACCGTGAAGGGCCATGTTACGCATGCGACAGGTTATCTGATCGACCTGAAAGACCTGAAAGTGATCATCAATGAGCGGGTAATAGAAAAGCTCGACCATAAGAACATCAATAAGGATGTGGAATTTATGAACGGCAAAATGGCTTCGACCGAATTGCTGTGCATAGAGATCTTTAACCAGCTAAGAGACCCTATCGAAGCGCATGAGGGCGTTTTTTTACATTCGGTGAGGCTGTACGAAACCGAAAATAACTCTGCCGAGTATTTCGGCGACTAAACTTTGAACATGGATAAAGAAAACCTGCCCGACAGGGACAAAAGTGTCATCGGCTATAAAAAGATCGACCGGTATAACCCGGAGCTGATCGACAGCCTTTCGGCAAATTATAAAACGGTACTGGAAAGTCTTGGTGAAGATCCTACCCGCGAAGGCTTGCTTAAAACGCCCGAACGCATGGCAAAAGCCGCCTTGTTCCTCACACACGGCTATGATCTTGATGCAAAAAGCATTATGGAATCGGCCATGTTTAAGGAGGAATACAGCCAGATGGTGGTAGTAAAGGATATTGAAGTGTATTCGATGTGCGAGCACCATATGCTGCCGTTTTTTGGCAAGGCGCATATTGCCTACATACCAAATGGTTATGTGGTGGGCCTGAGCAAAATACCCCGCGTGGTTGATGCTTATTCGCGCCGTTTGCAGGTGCAGGAACGCCTCACCAACGAAATTCGCGATTGTATACAAAACACGTTGCAGCCATTGGGTGTTGGTGTGGTAATAGAATGCCGCCACCTGTGTATGAGCATGCGCGGCGTGCAAAAACAAAACTCGGTAACCACCACATCGGCATTTACCGGCGAGTTTTTAAAAGAAAAAACAAGAACTGAATTTTTAAATTTAATTTCTTCAAGGCTTTCTTGAGCCTCGAAGAAATTAAATAGAGATTGGAGATTAGTTAATTAGAGATTAGGATTTTTCTAACAGTCAATCAACTAACCTCCAATCTTTAGCATTAACTTCGCAAATTAAAATACCTAATCTCCAATCTCTAATCAACTAATCTCTAACATGAAAGCATTCATTTTCCCCGGTCAGGGCGCTCAATTTGTAGGTATGGGTAAGGATCTGTACGACAGATCGGCAAAAGCCCGCGAACTTTTTGAAGAAGCCAACGAGATATTGGGTTTCCGCATTACCGATATCATGTTCAACGGCACCGACGAAGAATTGAAACAAACCAAAGTTACGCAGCCCGCTATTTTCCTGCACTCGGTATTGCTGGCTTACGCACTGGAAGACGCTTTTAACCCTGATATGGCTGCCGGCCATTCATTGGGCGAGTTCTCGGCACTGGTAGCAACAGGCGCAATCGCTTTTGAGGACGGATTGCAATTGGTTGCCGCACGTGCAAATGCCATGCAGAAAGCCTGCGAAATAAGGCCATCAACCATGGCTGCCATACTGGGGTTGGATGATTATACTGTTGAATACATTTGCCAGGAGATAAGTAACGTTGTGGTGCCGGCAAATTACAATTGCCCCGGCCAGTTGGTGATCTCAGGCACTATAGAGGGAATCGACGAGGCCTGTGAAAAGTTGACCGCAGCCGGCGCAAAACGTGCGTTGAAACTGAACGTAGGCGGCGCTTTCCATTCACCATTGATGGAAGTAGCGCGTGTTGAGCTGGAGCATGCCATTGTGAATACCGAATTCCGCGAGCCGATATGCCCGATCTATCAGAATATCGACGCAAAGGCTTATACGGATATCGAAAAGATAAAACATAACCTCATTGCCCAATTAACAGGCCCGGTACGCTGGACGCAAACGGTAAAACATATGTTGGACGACGGGGCCAATCATTTTACCGAAGTGGGTCCGGGCAGTGTACTGCAGGGCTTGGTAAAAAAGGTAGACCGCCATATCCCGACCGAAAGCGCAGCATTGCCCGAATAATTTTACACAGCGCCCGTCACAAACGGGCGTTTTTTTCGTTAGCTTTATGTTACCTAAAATCGGCCGACAGCCGTTTCCGCGGCAGGTAAGCTGTATTAATCGTCAACCATGAATAAATGAGTACATCCGGCAAAATACGTTTGTTACTGGCATTGCTTTTTGCCAGCTTGCTGTTTACCTCAATCGTGGTGCAAAGCACATACACGCCGGCAAAAAATCTCGATCAAACTGCCAAAATACTCCAGGGTAACCTGCAACAAAAAGAAGGTTATGTATCGGGCTTCATTAATAACAAAACAAAATTTGAAGGGTTAAAAACCATTCAGCAGCGCCCGGAAGATGCCTTAAAGATCATCCAATATTATACCACCGACCGCAGCATATGGTTCAGCACCTTCAGGGGTGATTCGCTGATGTTTTGGAGCGGTATTAAGATCATCCCGCAAAAGCCATCGCGTATAAAGGAAGGGGTTTCATTTATTCATGAATCCAATGGCTTTTATGAGACAATTAAAAAAAGCGAAGGCGATTTTTCCGTTGTTTTTTCCATCCCGGTAAAAATCGACTATGTTATTCAGAACCAATACCTGCAAAATAAATTCGCTGCCGACCTGCTTTCTGATGACAACATCGAGCTTGCTGATTATACCGATACATTTGTCCGCCCCGTACACAGCAGTATTAACGATACCTACCTGTTTTCGGTAAAGCTGAAACCGAACGAGGTAAACCATCTTTTTTACTATTTCGAGCTAGTATCATGGCTGCTTACCTTTTTAACGTTATGCATATTAATGCATACCATTTGTAAGTACCTGATATCAAGGCGGTATGTGTTCTTATCGCTGCTTACCCTGGCAGTATTTATTGCTTTGGCCAGGTATATCAACCTGCATTATCATTACCCGGGGTTTATTTACCAGCTTAATATTTTTAAGCCGGGCGTATATACCACCAATAGCATATTTCCATCCCTTGGCGATTTCTGTCTCAATGTGCTCTTTGCCACCTGGTTCTTTATCTTCCTGCATAAAGAGCGCGATGAATTATTAAAGCGGATACCCCGTAAAGCAGCCAGTTACATTATCGTCATCGTATGCATAATAGCTCTATTGGTAGTTTCTGCAGTGCTGCTTAACCTTTTTTACGGGCTGGTTATCAACTCAAATATCAATTTCGACCTCTATAATGTATTCAACCTGGGCAAATACAGTATGCTGGGGCTGTTTATGCTTTGCTTTGGTTTTCTGATATTTTATTTGCTGAATGAAACCGTGCTATCCGTTTGCATGCGACTGCCCGTGCCCGATGCGCATAAGATAACGCTGTTTGTATTGGGTGTGATCATATCACTTGTTTTAATAAGTTATTACCAGCAATTCAATTCGTTTTTTATACTGGTTGCTGCGGTGGTATTTATACGGGCATACGCGCACCGTTATAACCAGGGCAACCTTAGTGCCTCTTCGCTATTGTTGGTGATACTCATTTTTGCGCTGGTTGCATTTTTCCGTTACCGTCATATCGAATCGGAAAAGGAGGAGCAGGTGCGCATGGAACTGATGCGTAAGCTGCAAGTACCGGATGACCCGACTGCCGATCACATATTTAGAAAAATAGAAAGTCAGATCATTAACGACCACGAGGTGATCAATAATTTTGACGATTCATCACACTACAGCGCTGTAAAAAGCAGGCTGCAAAAGCTGTATTTTGATGGATACCTGTCTGCCTATAATTTTAATATAAATGAGTTTGATATTAACGGGCAGCCTATCCATGCAGATAGCAAGTCGCCGCTAAGCAGCTATGAGGAGATGGTGTTTTACAGCTCGTATAAGGTTTCGGGTTATTTTTACCGCGAGAATGAATCTTTTGGTGCGCTGAATTATTTTGCCATCCTGCCCATCACCCGCAATTCAAAGCCGTTAGGCACCATTGTTATCGACCTCGAATCGAAACCAGTTGCCCAGGCCAGCTCATTCCCTGAACTATTAGAAGACGCTTCCATACACCAGGATTATAAGTTTAAAGATTATTCATATGCCTTTTACAGCGATAATAAGCTCACCAACAAATCGGGCACTTTTGGCTATGATCTTGTAAATACCAGCTTTAAAGGGGAGCTGAAAAAATATACTACTGCCACTACTCAACCCGAAAACCCTGAATGGTACAAAAACCTGAGCACTTATAACCACCTGATCTACATGCCGAGCAAGCGCTACATGATTGTGGTGACAAGGGAGCAGAACCCGGTATTTTATGACATCACTTCGCTTACTTTCTTTTTTATACTGCTGCTGGCCTTTAGTTTAATGGTGGTAGCTGTGCGTTGGCTATGGCTGCGTATAAAAATATTGAACATTACCGAAACGAGCTTAAGATGGAAGTTCAGGATCAATTTCGACAGGGTATTGTATAAAACCCGTATCCAGTTCTCTATTATATCGGCAGTGGTAATAACGCTGGTATTTGTAGGCTTTATTACTTTCTTCTCCATCAGCCAGCAATACACCGATCAGCAGCAGAAAATGATCAGTGATAAGATAAGCCATATCAGTGCGGCCTTTACCAGTGGGGCGCTTGACAGGTACCTGCACGATATTAATGATGAAAGCCAGATAGATTTCGACAACCTTGCAAGCAATTACTCTACCGACCTGATCCTGTACGACCTGAATGGCGTGCCTATTATCAGTACACAACCACGCGTTTATAACTATAATTTGCAACCACGGCGAATGAATGCCAAAGCGTTCATCAAATTGTCTAAACTACAGAAATCAGAAGTGGTGAATGACGAAAGAATAGGTGAGTTGACTTATAAATCAGCGTATGCCCCGCTCATCAATAAAAAGCAGCAAACGGTGGGCTATTTGCAGCTGCCTTATTTCTCGGACCAGGCCGATTATAACAGCCATATCGCATCCCTGCTGAATGTGATGATCAATGTGTATGCGGTGATATTTATCATCGTGGGTTTGTTTGCCATCATTATTGCCCGGCAAATAACGGCGCCGCTCAGCTTTATGCAGTATAATTTGGGGCAGATCTCCTACGGTAAAAAGAATGAACCTATAAAATGGGAGCGCGATGATGAAATAGGTGCATTGGTAAATGAGTATAATAAAATGATCTCAGCGCTTGAAAATAGTGCGCAGAAACTGGCCCAAAGCGAAAGGGAAAGCGCCTGGCGCGAAATGGCCAAGCAGGTAGCGCATGAGATCAAAAACCCGCTGACCCCGCTAAAACTGGGATTGCAATTGCTGGAAAAATCATGGCGGGACAGAGATCCTAAATTCGACCAGAAATTCGAGCGATTCAGTAAGTCGTTTGTGGAACAGATAGAGAGCTTATCGTCCATCGCATCGGAGTTTTCATCATTCGCCAAGATGCCGGATACGCATATGGAGCGGCTAAATGTTTTTGATATGCTAAGCCAGGCGGTAACCATTTTTACGCACATGGAGAACATCAGGATTATTTATAGCCCACCTGATACACCATTTTATATTAACGCCGACCGCGACCAATTGCTGCGTTGTTTTAACAACCTGCTCAAAAATGCCATCGAGGCTAGGGCATCGGATAAAATTGGCGTGATCGATATCAGCTACCTTATCACCAGTAAAAATATATTGATAAGCCTGAAGGATAACGGCAACGGCATACCCGAAATGCTGCGCGAAAAGATCTTCGAGCCAAACTTTACCACAAAGAGTTCAGGCACAGGCCTCGGGCTGGCATTCGTAAAAAACTCCATTGAAAATGCAGGCGGGAAAGTATGGTTTGAGACCGCGTTGAGCGTGGGCACTACGTTTTATTTGAGTTTGCCGGCTGCGGGATAAATAATTTGGGCCAGGTGCAATTTAAATTCTACAACCCACCAGATGTTCCTATGGAACACTTTTTCCGATTATGATTTTTTCTACCCACCAGTCGTCCCTACGGGACGAAATGGGCTGCAATACGTGTCCCGTAGGGACAACTGGTGGGTAGACGATCAGATAAAAAAGAATATTTATGTTCCATCGGAACATTTGGTGATATGCGCTTGATATGCGCATAAACAGGGAAACCGGCTTATGACCGGTTCCCTGTTATATAAATCTTTTGTTAAATTCAGTTTACACCGAAAACGAACTCCCACAGCCGCAAGTGCTTGCAGCATTCGGGTTATTAAAGCTAAACCCACGGGCATTCAAACCATCCTGGAAGTCTATCTGCATGCCAACAAGGTACATTCCATGCGCTTTGTGCATGAAAACGCGTATACCGTCTAACTCATATTCGTTATCGCCGTCTTTCCGCTGGTCGAAGCCCAATATGTAGTTCATTCCTGAACAACCGCCACCTTCAACACCAATACGCAGGCCGAAATCGTCGCCGATCTCTTGCTGGTCGCGTAATTTCTTCAGTTCTTTTACGGCACCTTCAGTAAGGGTTACCGGGGCCAATTCAACAACAGTACTCATCTTATTTTTAATTAACTACACAAATATAATGTAAAATGCAGATTTTTGTCGCAGGCCGATTATTTATGACCTTTTTGTAACAATGATCAATTACTCCAGTATCATAACTGATATCATAAAATATACCGTTGCCGGGATGGGCGTGGTATGGATAGCCTACTATCTTATTAAGCCGCATCTCGACAAATCCGAGCGTATCCAGTTGCTCGAACTAAAAAAATCGGTTGCAAATCAAACCCTGCCTCTGCGGTTACAGGCCTATGAGCGCATCATCCTGTTTATAGAACGGATAAATCCCGAAAATATGATCATCCGCCTCAATGCGCCCGAATATACCGCTGCCGATCTCAACAGCATCATCATCACCGAGATCCGCAACGAATACCAGCATAACATTACCCAGCAGGTATATGTAAGCAGCCGCGCATGGAGCGTAGTAAAACGGGTTAAGGACGATACGGTAAATATTGTAAGCACGGCTTATAAATCACTGCCCGAAAATGCGACCGCCCTCGACCTGGGC
>JABDAU010000026.1:0-866 GCA_013289045.1 Bacteroidota bacterium
ACGAGGAACGGGTACGGGCGCGTGAATTTGTTTGTCCGCCTTTAATGCTGGTGCAGGAAAAGAACAAGAAGAATCAATCTGTAGTCGATTGGTATCTCGGCGATTACATCACGTCCGAAGAAATTGCCGCAGGCTTTAAGATCGATATAGGAAAATTTCCGGAACAGGCCGATATCGGCGCTAATCAGCCTAACCCGTCAAGGGTCCGTTATAAACAAACTTTGCGTATCAGCATAGCAGCGGCTGTACTGATGGTCATTATCCAGGTTTTATGCGCGATCATAAAACCGCAGCAGATGCTTTTGGAAAGGCCGGTAGCGCTTGTAAGTCCGCCGGTTAAACCCGATACCGCTAAAAAGGATTCTACAAAAAAAGACAGTACTATTTATACTACGGCATTGCCAAATTCAACGTATGAGTTTTTGCCGCAACGTACCGCATCCTTCATCATTGATGGACCGGCACCAGTTGATGTTTATGTTTCTGCACCGGTGAATAATAACTGGATGGAATCGACCGTGGAACTGGTGAGCGAAAAGGATAACCAAACATGGGATGTTACTAAGGAATTAGAATATTACTCGGGTTATGATGATGGTGAAAGCTGGAGCGAAGGATCAAATGAAGGAACGATCACGGTGGATAATGTGCCTTCCGGCCGTTATCACTTGAATGTGTACCCATATGCGGGTACCCCGGGTTTAGGCGAGATTGATGTTAAAATTACCGCCAATGTTATCCTCTGGCAAAATATATTGATCACTTTACTGGTATTGACTTTGGCGCCGCTGGCGTTCTGGTATTTTCAGCGGCGGTTTGAGGTGAACAGGTGGATGAACAGCGATTTTTCGCCCTATAACAAAGGA
>JABDAU010000026.1:924-1332 GCA_013289045.1 Bacteroidota bacterium
GATGATTAAAAAACTACTCGACGATTTAAAGTCGAACATATGGTATACCTGCGTGGTGGTGGCGCTGCTGGTGTTTTTCAGTTATTCTGCCTTTAGCGGGTCAAAATTCTTTCCGGATGGTAATATCCAGAAGAATGCCGGCTATAGAGGCGTGGTGCCGCATTCGGGTTTTGGGGTAAGGTTCTATCATAAGTAATCCGGCTGTAATGCATAAAAGATTTTCTATACTGTTACTGATATCGGTATTTATTATTGCCACCTGCGGGCTGATCTATGAGCTGATCTCCGGTACGCTGGCCAGCTACCTGCTTGGCGATTCCGTTACCCAGTTCTCTACCATCATCGGCGTTTATCTGTTCTCGATGGGCGTGGGCTCGTGGGTATCAAAATATTTTGATAAGAACCTGC
>JABDAU010000026.1:1342-44006 GCA_013289045.1 Bacteroidota bacterium
TTACCTGGTTTATCCGGGTGGAGATATTGGTGGGACTGGTAGGCGGTACCAGCTCTACCATATTGTTTATGGTTTTCGAGAACATCAGCTCGTTCCGCATTGTGTTGTACGGGTTGATCTCCTTCACCGGCATATTGGTTGGCCTGGAAATACCACTGCTGATGCGTATCCTGAAGGACAGGTTTGAATTTAAGGAGCTGGTATCTAAAATATTCACCTTCGATTACATTGGTGCATTGATCGCATCGTTAGTCTTCCCGCTTTTGCTTATTCCATACCTGGGATTGATCAAAACCGCCTATTTGTTCGGCATGCTGAATGTATTGGTAGCGCTGGTGGCGTGTATCATGTTCAAAGATGAAGTAAAGGGTGTGAAATACCTGAAGAGCGCCGCTATCATAACCTTGCTGGGCCTGCTTGCCGGATTTATTTATTCGGAAAGGATAACCAGCTTATCCGAAAGCCTTACTTACAGCGATCCTATCATATTTTCCGAAAGCACGCCTTACCAGCGCATCATCATTACCAAAAAAGGCCGTGACCTGCGCCTGTTCCTCAATGGCAACCTGCAGTTCAGCTCTGTTGACGAATATCGCTATCACGAGGCGCTAATCCACCCGGTTTTGCAGGCCTTGCCCAACGCGAAACACATATTGGTAATGGGCGGCGGTGATGGTCTGGCGGTCCGCGAAATATTGAAATACCCGCAGATCGAAACCGTAACGCTGGTCGATCTCGATAAGGAAATGACGCGACTGTTCCGCTCCAACGATATGCTGGTGAGGCTGAATAAACGTTCTTTACTATCACCCAAAGTAACCGTCATCAATGCCGATGCTTTTTCATGGGCGAGGGCGCAGCAGCGTACCTTTGATGCGATCATTATAGACTTTCCCGACCCGTCCAATTATTCGGTAGGTAAGTTGTATACCAACACGTTTTATGGGGTGGTAAAGCATTTGCTCAGCCCTGACGGCATTATGGTGGTGCAATCGACGTCACCCTTTGTAGCGCCAAAATCTTACTGGACGGTTGACAGAACTTTACAGTCAGTCGGTTTCCATACTGTTCCCTATCACGATTATGTACCATCATTCGGCGAATGGGGTTACATCATGGCGATGCGCCAATCGGTGTATCATGTTCCCGATCATTACGTTGCGGGCTTAAAATTTATGTCGAAACCATGCCTGGAGCAGATGTTGTTTTTCCCGAAGGATATGGCCCGCATCCCGGCGCAGGTTAACCGGCTGGATAACCAGATATTGGTAAAATACTTTGAAGATGAGTGGTCAACCGTTCAATAAGGAAAATATTGGCCGCCGCTCATTTTTGCTACGCGCAGGGCTGGTTACCGCCGGGATATTCTTTAGCGGCTGCCTGCGGCGTATCGGCGGTCGCAAAAGCGAATACGAACATATACAAGGCAATTTAAGAGGGCCTAATGCCAAAGCCGGGCACATGCTGCGCGATAAAATGCCTTTACCTTTATCATCCCGACAGGAAAATGTCAAAACACTGATCATTGGCGGTGGTATTTCCGGGTTGTCCGCAGCGAGATGGCTAAAGAAGAATGGCGAGACCGATTTTAAGCTAATTGAATTAGAAGACCATACCGGCGGCAATGCTTATTTCGGCAGTAATGCGGTTTCTAAATATCCGTTGGGGGCGCATTATATTACACTCATCAATAACGAAGATCAGCAACTTATCGACTTTTTGCACGAAACCCAGGTGATCACCCACTTTGATGAGCAGGGCCTGCCATTTTACAATGAGTATTATTTGGTTTTCGACCCGGAAGAACGGCTGCTGATCAATGGCCACTGGCAAAGCGGTGTCGTTCCCGATTTTGGCGTGCCTGATACTGAGCGTAAACAGATCGAGCGCTTTTTTAAACTGGTCACCCAATATCAAAACACCAAAGGCAGCGATGGTAAATATGCTTTCAATATACCGATAGATGAAAGCTCGGCCGATGAGCAATACAGGCAACTGGATAACCTGTCGTTTACGAAATTTCTCCATAACCATGGTTTTGATTCATCCTACCTGCTGTGGTATCTTGATTACTGTTGTAAGGATGACTATGGCCGCCATGCCAAAGACGTTTCAGCCTGGGCAGGTATGCATTATTTTTGTTCAAGACGGGGTAAAGCGGTTAATGCAGAGCCAAATTCAGCCATTACCTGGCCCGAGGGCAACGGCTGGCTCATGAAGCAATTGCGCAGCACGGTAAGCGATCATATCCTTACTTCGCATATGGCCTGCGATATCCGTTTGCAAAGCGATGGGGTAGAAGTGAAGGTATACGACCACTCCACCAACAACACTTATACCTGCAAGGCTGAGCAGGTAATATTGGCGTCGCCGCAATTTGTTAACCAAAAAATATTGAACGGGATAGACAGGCTCGGAGTTGATTACAGCAAAATGAATTATTCGCCATGGCTTATTGCCAACATTACCGTAAATAACCTGCCAACTTCAGAGAAGGGCATGGTGCTTTGCTGGGATAATGTAGCTTACGGTCAGCCATCTGTGGGTTATGTAAATGCCAACCAGCAGGATATTAAATTGATCGAGGAGAAAAAGGTGATCACCTATTACCTGCCGCTGTGCGATAAAGAACCTCGTTTATCACGCCTGGCGGCCTATACACGCACTTACGATCAGTGGCTGGATATTGTGATTCCCGAGATGGAACAGATGCACCCGGGCATTACCCCGCACATTGATCATATCGACCTATGGCTTTGGGGCCACGGAATGATCGGCCCGGCAACCGGTTACGTTTGGGGCGAAACCCGCAAACAGGCAAAACAACCGGTAGGCGACAGGCTATATTTTGCCCATACCGACCTTAGCGGCATATCACTGTTCGAAGAAGCATTTCACCAGGGTATTAATGCCGCGCAGCATATCATCGATAAAAAGCATGCAAGCTAAAAGCAACACGCAGCCATGGATCGGTAACCGGTTGGTGGAAAGTATATTTATACTTTCGCCTCCGTTTGTCGCGCTGTTGGTTGTGACGCTTTTCCCGGCGGTTTTCAAAAATTCCGACCAGATGCCGGTGGCCTATTGGGTCATCCTCATCGTGATGATCGATGTGGCGCATGTGTACAGCACGTTGTTCCGCACTTATTTTAATCCGTCTGCCTTCAGGCAGCAACATCCGCTGTTTATCGCTATTCCCATATTTTGCTATATCGGCGGGGTGCTTTTATACCTTTACAGTGGCGGCCTTTTCTGGCGGGCGCTGGCATACCTTGCTGTTTTTCACTTTATCAGGCAGCAATATGGTTTTATGCGTATCTATTCCCGCAAGGAAAACCAGGGTAGGATTGCAGGGTGCATCGATACGATAGCGATCTATACATCCACCATATATCCTTTGCTTTACTGGCATTTTGCAGGCATTCACAAAAATTTCAACTGGTTTGTTGACGGCGATTTTATGTTGGGAAGATCTGAATTAATATTAACCATCAGCTATTGGGTCTATCTGTTCGTAATAGCAGCGTATGCTGTTAAAGAAACCGGGCTCAGTTTTAAAAACCGCAGCTTTAATGTGCCCAAAAACCTGCTCGTAGCCGGCACGTTCCTCTCGTGGTATTTTGGCATCGTATATTACAATGGCGATATGGCATTTACCACGCTCAATGTGGTTTCGCACGGCATCCCTTATATGGCGCTGGTATGGCTTAACGAGCGCAAACGTTACCAGACTTCCGGCGAAAAGAAAACTACCCTGCTGCGACTTACATTTAATACCTACGGCGGTGTCATCCTGTTCACCGGCCTGCTCATCCTGTTTGCCTATATTGAAGAGGGCTTGTGGGATGGATTGATTTGGAAGGAGCATGGCAATTTTTTCCGGGTGTTTTCATTGCTCCCGGCCGTTAGCACCAATTTATTGCTGGCGATGCTCGTACCATTGCTAGCACTGCCGCAATCCACGCATTATGTGCTCGACGGTTTCATCTGGAAACTGCGGAAGAAAGCGCTTAACTAAATAGCGATACAAATTCACTACATCAAATCCATCACCAGTTCTCCTGAAGCGGGCACCGTAACGGTTTGCCTGATATCGAAGATCTGCCCGGTTAAAACGTCGATTCCCTTGGTATAAGTTCCCGTAACATCGCTAAAGCGCTTCATCTGGATGGTTTTGTCGGTGGATGTGCCGTTTAGCATTACAAGCACTACGTGTTTACCCTTAATACGTGCGTAAACATATACATTACTACGACTGGGCGTATAATGTACCAGCGTTCCCTGGGTTACAGCCAAACTGGTTTTACGCCAGTGCAACAGTATTTGCAGGTAATCCCAGGCCTCATTTTGCGTAGGTGTGCGGCCTTTTCGTGTAAATGCATTGGTTGTATCACCCGGCCAGCCGCCCGGGAAATCCTTACGTAAACGGCCATCGCCTTGCTCCTTTGTACCGGTCATTGCTATCTCGGTTCCATAAAATATTTCGGGGATGCCGCGCATGGTGAGCAAAAAGGCGAGCCCTTGCTTGTATCTTTTCAGATCAGTATCACCCTCACGATTAAAGCGGCTCATATCGTGGTTATCCAGGAAGATCAATAGGCCGTATGGATCAGGATAGAGAAAATCCTGTGCAATTTCTTCGTAAATATCATTCAGGTAATGGCTTTCGACTTTGGTATCGAACCCTTTCTGGCAAACAAAAGTGAGCGGAAAATCCATCGATGTTTTGAGATACGAATTCTTATTATCCAGCTTTGAATTCGCCTGCCACCAAGCCGGAGAACCTGATTTATTATACCACGTTTCGCCTGTAATGTTGAAATCGGGATATTCATTATAAACCGCTTTACACCAGCGCGAAAGGAAATCAAAATCCATATACGAGTAAGTATCCTGCCTGATGCCGTCTATACGGGCATATTCTATCCACCAGATGCTGTTTTGGATGAGGTATGTGGCCAAATGCGGGTTGCGCTGATTCAGATCGGGCATTCCGCGTGAGAACCATCCATCCAAAAATTGATCGCGTTCTGTTTTAGAGGCGTGGATATCCATTGCCGAGATGGTATTGCCGGTAGTTTGTACAAACTTGGCGCTGTCGTTGATCCAGTCTTTTGTCGGCAGATCGTTCATCCACCAATGTGAGCTGCCGCAATGGTTAAATACCATATCCATCACCATTTTCAAGCCCTTTTTATGCCCGGCCCTAACCAAATCGCGAAATTCATCATTCGTGCCAAAGCGCGGGTCCATTTTATAATAGTCGGTAATGGCGTAGCCATGATATGATCCGCCACGAATGCGGTTTTCCTGCGTAGGGTTGAGCCAAATGGTGGTGATGCCCAGGTCTTTCAGGTAATCCAGATGTTGTACCACACCTGCCAGATCGCCGCCATGGCGCGCGTTGGGGTTTTGGCGGTTTACTACCACACTGTCCAGGTTGTCGTTATTGGTATTGCCGTTGGCAAAGCGATCGGGCGTGATAAGATACAATACATCAGTTGCGTTAAAGCCCAGGGCGCCGGTCTCTCGGTTACGTGCCCACAAAGGATAATTGTAAACCATCTTTTCATTGCCTGCTGTAAAATGCAGTGCCACGTTGCCTGGTTTGGCGCCTGCGGCAATATCGAGGTAGATGAACAGGTAATTGGGGTTATCCGTTTTATCCACTTCTGCTATCTTCACTCCCGGATAGGTCATTGTAAGTTTGGCCTTGCCAATGCCCGGCCCGTAAACCATCACCTGCAGGCGGTGATTCTTCATTCCAACCCACCAATTGGCGGGCTCTACACGTGTAATATTAATGGCTTTTGCCATCGGCGACATTAATAAAGCGAATGCAAGAAGGATGAGTGTGTTTTTACGCATGTCTTTTAATTTTTAAATACGAGGTAGGTATATGGAGCAAGGTCAATAGAATTGTTCAATTGGCTTTTTTCGCCTGTAAATACATTTTTCCACCTGGTGCCTGCAAGGTTTGCAGACAGGCTGAACGTAACGGGTTTATTCCTCAGGTTTGAAAGTACGAGTACTTTTTTATCGCCAAGCTGTTTTACAAAGGCGCAGACATCGGCATTGCTAAAAGCGCCTAAAGTTCCGCGCCGGATGACCTCGCTTTTATTTCTAAAGGCAAGGATCTTTTTGTATTCGCCGGTAAGCTGCGGGTTGGGCGTCCAGTCGACCTTGCTTTTGGTGAATGGAAATTTAAGCTGCGTTTGCATACCCACTTCCTGCCCATCGTATATAAACGGAATGCCCTGCATATAAGCCACGATAACAAATGCTGCCACGGAACCACGCTCACCGCCAAACAGTTTCAAAGGTGTGCCATCAGAGCTGTTCACATCATGATTGGTCAGGTATCGCGCCATTTGCTGACCTTCGGAAGCATATTTATATTCGTCGGTATTGATGCTGTCGATAGATGTTACAGGCTTTCCTCGTCCATAAACTCTTTTCAGGTTGCCATAAAATTTGAATCCGAAATTAAAATCGAATCCATCTGCAAACAGGTCCTTACGGTTCCCCTCAGCTAAAAACAGCAGCTTATGGCCTTTTATATTCCTAAGCGAATCAAGGGCCTGGATCCAGAAGTCAGCCGGCGGCCCATCGGCGTAATCGCAGCGGAAACCGTCAACATTGGCGGTAAGTACCCAATATTTCATGCTGTTGATCATGGCCAGCCGCATATCAGCGTTTTTAAAGTTCAGCTGCGCCACATCATTCCAATGAAAGCCCGGCGGACTGATGATCTTACCCAAACTATCCGTCATATACCACGATCTGTTTTTCATCCACACATTATCCCACGAGGTATGGTTGGCCACCCAGTCGAGCATTACGGCCATGCCCCTTTTATGCGCGCCGTTTATTAATGCCCGCAAGTCCTCGATCGTTCCGAAATCAGGATTTATAGCCCTGTAATCCCGTACGCAATAGGGAGAGTTGGTAGATTTAAGAATCCCCACGGGATAGATCGGCAAGAGATAAATGATATTAACACCCAGCACTTTAATAGAATCCAGGCGTGGTATAATGCCCTTCAAATCGCCAGAAGGGCTAAATGAACGGATGTTTACCTGGTAAATAGCCGCATCGCGCCGGTCGGGTACCCCTTTAAATGGCTTGCCATATTGCGAGGCGCTGACCTGTATTGCTGCAGGGTCGGTTATTTGTGCCACAGCACATTTACTGTCGCAAAAAAATATGACGAGCAATAACGCGGGTAGTAATTTTCTCATTGAGTTGCTTTTAGTAATACTACTCCGGTATCGTTCCCGGAATATTATTGATCAATAGGCTTTTTTTATCGGCATACCAAGGTAAATAAAATTTAAAGAGCAATAAACTAACAATTTTGATACAAAAGCTTTTAATAAACCGTCTTTAATCAGGAAGATACTTTTTGGTAAGTTCAAGCAACAGGTTGCGGTCTTCTTTTGCTTCGTCAAAATTCTCCAGCAGTAACTGGCTGATCTCTGCATTATTTAAAGCACGGGCAACCATACGCAAAACCTGGAAGGAGGCTACCTCTGTACTTTCGATATTTTGGAGGTAGAACAGGATAGCCATGTCGCGCATTATGGCGTCATCTCTTTGCTCGTTAATTGCGTTGGCTGCTTCGTCCAGCAGGGCTTTTAGTCCGAGGCAGGGACCCATTTTTACATCTTCGCCCAGTTTTTTGAATATCTCGTCCATTCGGGCTATCTGTGTTTTTACATCATCCACGGTTTCGCAAATAGCCAGCCGGATATCCTTAAATTCAGCCCTTGTCACCAATTCCGGAAATCTATCTACAATATGTTGTTTTCCGCAATAGATCCGGCTCAGATGGTCGATGAAATAAGTTTTAAGTTGTTGGTAGTTGAGCGTCATGGCTTTTAACAACAAAATTATGGATACTTAGTTTTGCAGCAATATTTTGGGCGATGGATTGAAAATGGTTTGAATTACTTATTTTAGCATGGAGATTATTGATTTAAATCCTTGTTGCAGTCAATGGCCCGGCACAGAATCCTGATTATTCTATCCGTCCTGTTATGTCCATTTTGTCTTTTCGGGCAATCCAGGCCGGTTATGGATTATTCTAAAGCCGATACGCTGGCGCTGCACACCAAATACGACGGCGATATTAACCAACTTACCCGCCAGCTCACCAATCCCTTCAGCGACCCCACATTAAAAGCGAGGGCCATATTCAGATGGCTTACCGATAACATTGCTTACGACTGCAAATACTACAACAAATATGGCTACGAAGGCCGCGACCCCAAAACTTATAAATGCAACGACGATGACAGCGTAGGCTGCGACCTGAAGCGGGAGGCATGGGAAAATAGCTATATGAACCATGTGCTGGATGAGAAAAAGGGCGTTTGCCAGGCCTATGCCATGCTTTTTAAAAGGATGTGCAACCTTGCCGGGATAGATTGCGAGTTTGTATCGGGATATACCCGCACTGAAGATTACGAGGTAGGCACAGCGGGTGAACTCGATCATGCCTGGAATGCCGTACGGCTGAACGGCGTTTATTACCTGGTGGATGCAACCTGGGCTGCAGGCGGGGCCAGTAAAGACGAGGATAGCGGGAAGCTGAAAAAGTTTACCAAGCATTTTGACGATTACTATTGGCTAACTCCGCCGGAGGAGTTTGCAAGAAACCATTTCCCCGAGGAGCCGAAATGGGTGTTGATCAAAAATTATACAAAGGACAAATTTTCACTTAACCCATATTACGAACCCGGCGTGATCAGCGACATTAAATTATTGGCGCCAACATCAGGTATCATCCGTACTAAACGGGGCGACACGCTGAAGTTTAAGATCAATTATACTGCGAAAGTGCATCGTCTGCAGATCAATACCAATGCCTTCCGCAACCCGGATATATGGTATGACAACTACATTACCAAACACAAATATGTAAAGGTGCTGGATACCTTTGCGATGAAAAAGCAGCAGTACATTAAATATAAACAAAATGGCGATACCTACGAGTTTGCCTACGTAGTTAAAGATTATAGCCTCGATTACCTGGAAGTGTTATTTGATTATCAGCGCGTAATGCGGTTTAAGGTGACTTACAGGTGAGCGATGGGGCTAATATCAGGATGGAAACGCCGAAAATCCAAGTAGCATGATCGTAGTTATCGCAAGCGAAAAGTACAAAAAACCATTAATTTCTTTTATCTGTCTGCCTTGTTTAAGCACGAGTTGACGAACAGGTGGAATAAGCAGAACACTAAGGAAAAATATAATGGCAAATGCCAAACCTAACCTTGGCCCTGCAAATGACGGCTGTTTTGTACGACCTGTAAAGAAGGATAGCCAGCTGCTGAGAAAAAGCGCATTCCATACAACAACGAAAAAGATCGCTGCAGGAATCTTGATAGGAAAACTGCCGCTGGCCTGGAGTACGCTTATCTCATTTTCCACATTAATTGGTAAAGGCCCTTTGTTATTTAAAAAGCCAGTTCCGGCAATCTCTTCCATCAAATAACCATTGCCAGCCATCGACGAAAATATGATGGTGGAGCTGTAGCCTTGCACATTATGATTTATTTTTATGCCTTTGCCTTTTATACCAAAATAGGGTTCTATAGAAATTATATCCGCTGGCCTGAAGATCACTGTGCCGATAAGGCTGATAGATAGTTTTAAAAAATTCCGGTTTACAGTTAATGTAGCAAACGGCCATGTTGCCCGGCCGAAGCCGATAGTGCCGCCACCGGTTTCTTTTATTTCTGTTTGGGTATCGGTATTTTCGTTAATGATCATAAAATCAAACTCTATTCTAACACATCATTCTCGACCTCATCCCCAGCCAATTCTATCACATCTATCTTATTCAGATCTTCATTCCCCGCAAATCTCAGGTTTATTTTCTTCAGCTTAAATACCGTCACCGCCGCCCAGAAAAGCAATACCGGCATCACCACATCCAATTGCCTCGGGTATGCACTCAGTGCGCCGCTCAGTAGCAAATAAATGCTTGTTATCAGCAAGATGAACTTAACCGGATAAACCACTGCACGCCAGTTGATGCAGGTTATCGCCAGGCAAAAGATTGACAGCCATAAGAGCAGCGAACCACGAACGATATTCCCAACAATCGCCGCATCTTGGTAGGAATAGGAGTAGGGGAAATTGAACAGCATACGCGAGCAGTTATTGTAATAGTTCGATGCAAATTTGAGTGGGTGTGCTTCGATATTTTTGATGGCTGCCTGTTTAAAAAGTTCATCCTGCTCTACATCGTTATGCTTTAGGATCGCACTGATCTCTTTCAGGTGGTTCTTTTTCAAAAATGCAGCGCCTTCTGGTGATTTGATATTGTCTGGGTACTGGTTATTGGTCAGGTCGGGCAGTTTCCAGTCGCCGTATTCGTTATCGTTGGGCGTGCTCATCCAGTACAGGCTCATTCCGCCTGAGTTGCCCCAATAGAAGATTTTGCCGGTCATATGGTAGGTATAAATGAGGTAGGGCATGGTCACTGCAAAGGCAATCAGCAGCATTTTGACGGAAGCAATATGAAGCTTCCTGTTACGCTTGTAAAACAGTAGCGCGACACATGTAACCAAACTTAAAACCAGCACATAACCGAAGATCACTTTTGTAAGTGCAAGATAGCCCAAAAGCAAACCGGATAGTATGAGAAACTTATTGCTGCGCTTAACATGATATAGTACCAAAGTGTAAACCAACGCCGATACCAGGAAACCCGTAAATGCCTCTGTATAGAGGATCGGCAGCATGGTTAATGCATTGGGGTAAATGGCCAAAGGAACAGTAAAGATCAAAGCCATTTTACGGTTCGACAACAGCTTTATCGATTGGTACAAAAACACAACATCCAGATACATGAAAAATGCATTGGCCAATGTAATGTACAGTGCATGCTGTTTCAGCGCCATAAACAGCGCGATTATAATAGGATAGCCGGGGCCATTCCATAAATTAATAAAGGGCGCAGGCGGTGAATAATAGCCGTGTAGCAGCCGCCACGCGAAATCGGTATAACGTACTTCGTCGCCGTACAGCGTGGCCCACTTATTGATCACAATAAAATAAATATAATACAGCAAAAAAGGCAGGAATAGAAAATAGGGGTTATGGATGAGCCTTTTAAACATGATAAAGCTAATGGACGCATAAAGATAAGATTAAATTTAATTTTAAGGTAGTCTATTCGTTTATGGCAACAATACGCTACGCCCGTTCAATCTGCCTGAAAATAATTTGTCGTTCGTATCCGTACATTTTCTGTAACGTATCCGCACAATATTCGATTTGTATTTCCTGTATAGTTGCCTGTTTATTAGTGTATTAAATATTTGGCATATTTTTGATTACGGTTTATTCATTCAACCGTGATTGATTCATGAAAAAGCTTCTTCTGCCCCTGCTTGCACTCGTATTGTTACATGTAGATGTAAGAGCGCAGTCCAACAAATCGAACACAGGTATAAATGGCCCTGCTGTTGATGAACGTGTAGAGTTAACCAGCATAGCGGCTCGATTAGCCGAATATGATGAGTATAATAACGATGTCAACAAGCTATATGTGCAGGATATCCATCAATATTTTGATAAATACAAAGACCATCCGCTGATCAAATATATGCGGGAGATAAGGGATGCCAATGGGATCGGTTTTGATGCTGTTGCAACTATGGCCATCCATCTCAGCCCACCGCCATCGCTTACCCCCATTGTTAAATTCTCCGCCGACGTTCCGGATAAGCGCTGGGGTTTAGCAACGGCAATGAAATTTGACACGCTGTTGCGCCAGTTTTATAAAGACTCGCATTTTGACGCTTTTTTTAAAGCACATGCGCAGCTATATGCCACAGCTATAATGCATTTCGACAGCTTGTACAGGCAGCTGGATGTAAATTGGTACTACAAGTATTATGGCATTAAACCACGCGGTAGTTTTAACATCATCATCGCGTTGGGGAACGGCGGAGCTAATTACGGGCCGAAGGTTATATTCCCGGATGGCAGTGAAAAGCTGTACGCCATAATGGGCGCATGGAAGTTTAACAGGGACGGATCGCCATCATTTAACGACAGGGATTATTTGCCTACGCTTATCCATGAATTCAACCACTCATTTGTAAATTATCTTACCGACGAGAATAAGGATAAATTAACAGCATCGGGCGATATTATTTACCAGGCAGATGCCAAAAAGATGAGCCGGCTGGCCTATGGCGATTGGAAAACAATGATGAGCGAAGCATTGGTACGCGCATCGGTGATCAGGTACCTGCAAACACATTACCAGGACACCACCGTTGCAGAAAAAGAAATGCAGTCGCAACTGGCAGTCGGCTTTGTATGGATAAAAAAATTGGTCGGTCTGTTAGGCGTTTATGAGGCAAACAGGCAAACCTATCAAACCCTTGAAGGCTTTATGCCCCGCATTGCTGAATTTTACACTTCCACAGCAGGCAATATTAACACGCTTATCAGCGATTACGCGAAGGATCTCCCTCATGTAGCATCAATAGAGCCGGCTATACAGGGCGATACCACGGTTGATCCCGGCCTTAAGCAGATCAAGGTCTATTTTGATAAACCTTTGGCCGGAAAGGGTGTATCTATCGGTTACGGGCGGTCTGGTGAAAGTCACTACCCCTCATTAAAATTCCTGGGTTACGCTGATGGCAATAAAGCCATATTAATACAGCTGGATTTGAAACCCAATACGGATTATGAATTCGTATTATTGGGCCTCGCATTTAAAACGCCCGATGGCCATCCGTTAGAAAACTACTATATCAGCTTCAAAACGCGTAAGTAACAATTTAAAAGCATGAAAAGCAGGTTATAATACCTGCTTTTTTGTTGATACTATTGAGGGGAATGTGATAACTTTAAGGCTTCCAATGCTAAAGCTATTTTATCCCCTTTTTAACTGTGTGAAGTTCCGGCTCATTTTATTGATCTGTTTGCTCTTTACGTTGGCTGTACCTTACACTGCTTTGGCTCAAAAAAGCTTCACCATTAGCGGAAATATTAAAGATGCTGTAACCGGCGAGGCGCTGATCGGCGCTTCGGTACGCGTAAACGAGCTGCCAAAGGCTGGCGCTGTAAGCAATGGCTACGGTTTTTATTCGCTGTCAATACCACATGGCGAATACTCGCTCATCATAAGCTATGTGGGTTATACGCCGGTTGCACAAAAAATTACATTAACAAAAGACACTGTATTAAATATCGCGCTTCAGCCACGAAATTCGCTTGAAGAAGTGGTGATCAGCAGCAAGACGGCGCGTAACAACGCCAACATATCATCGCCGCAAATGGGGGTAGAGAAGCTGGATATGTCGCAGATCAACAACGTGCCCGTTTTGCTTGGCGAGCGCGACATACTAAAAACAATTACCCTTTTGCCGGGCGTTGAGGCCGCAGGCGAAGGCAATACAGGCTTTTATGTGCGCGGCGGTTCATCCGACCAAAATTTGATATTATTGGATGAGGCCATCGTTTACAATGCCTCGCACCTGTTTGGGTTCTTCTCCACTTTTAACTCTGATGCCATAAAGGATGTAAGCCTGTATAAAGGCGGCATGCCGGCGCAGTATGGCGGGCGTTTATCATCGGTGCTGGATGTAAAAATGGATGAGGGCAACAACAAGGAATACAGTACAGAAGGGGGCATCGGGCTCATTTCATCGCGCATCAAGTTTGAAGGGCCTATTGAAAAGGATAAGGGCTCATTCATGATCAGCGCGCGGCGTACTTATATCGATGCACTTTTAAAAGCCTCATCAGATAGCTCCATACGCGGTAGTACCCTTTATTTTTACGACCTGAACGCGAAAGCCAATTATCATTTTGATGATAAGAATGCCATTTACCTTTCGGGATATTTTGGTAAGGATGTTTTAGGCTTGCTGAATACTTTTGGCACCAACTGGGGTAATTCAACTGCCACATTGCGTTTCAACCATATTTTTAGCAGCAAGCTTTTCTCAAACACATCGCTTATTTACAGCAATTACAATTATACCATTCAGAGCTATCTTACCGGTAACCAGTTTGTTGCGGTGTCAAAGATCGAGGATATTGATTTTAAAGAAGATCTGCAATATTTTGCAGGCAATGGGCATACGATAAATTTTGGGATAGATGCCTTGCACCATAACCTCGCTCCCGGTAGTCTTACCGCTCCCGATAGCTCCAGCTTTAATACAAGATCGATCGACAGGCGGTATGGTTTGGAAACAGCTGCTTATATCAGCGATGAATGGAAGGTGAGTAGCCACCTGAACCTGCTTTATGGCCTGCGCCTCAGCAGTATTGCTATCTTTGGCCCCGGTACTTTTAATACTTACGATGCCGATGGCAATACCGTCACCTCAAAAACCTATGGATCAGGCGATGTGGTGAAAAGTTATCTTTACCTGGAACCGCGCATCTCAGCCAGCTACAGTTTGGATGACCAGCAATCCATCAAGGCATCGTACAATCGTAACACGCAGAACATCCACATCCTCAGCAACTCAAACAGCAGCACGCCGACCGATCTGTATGCCATGAGCAGCAATAATATAAAACCAGAAATTGCCGACCAGGTTTCAACCGGCTACTTTCGTAACTTTAGCAACAATATATTTGAGTTTTCTGCCGAGGTTTATTACAAATGGCTGCAAAACCAAATCGATTATAAAAATGGGGCCGAGCTGTTGCTAAACCCTGATGTTGAGTCGCAATTGGTTTATGGAACAGGCAGGGCGTATGGTATAGAGTTTTTTATGAAGAAGAAATACGGAAGGTTTAACGGATGGATAGGCTATACATTGTCGCGAACGGAACGGAAATTCGATGCTATAAATAACGGAGATTATTTCCCGGCTACACAGGACAGGACGCATGATATCTCTGCCGTAGGCATTTTTAAGCTGAATAACCGCTGGTCGTTCTCCGGGACTTTTGTGTATGAAAGTGGTAACGCAGTAACCTATCCGAATGGCAAGTACGATATAGGCGGACTGACAACCTACTATTACTCGGAACGCAACGGCGACCGCGAGCCATCTACAAATCGCTTAGACCTCGGTGCTACGCTCGAAGGCAAACAGCACAAAAAATACCACTCCAGCTGGACGTTTGGTATTTATAACGTTTACAATCACCGTAACCCTTACGCCATCACTTTCCGCGACAGTAAAACCAATCCCGGCACTACCGAAGCCGTAATAACAAGCCTGTTTGGCAGGGTACCTTCAATAACCTGGAATTTCAGATTCTAACAGCATGAGACGTAACCGGTTAACCTATTTAATATTTTTTGCGCTCATTGCGATGATAGCATCGTGCCAGAAGGTGATCTCGCTTAAGCTGGATAATTCAGCGCCGCAATTGGTTATCGAAGGAAATTTGACCGATGTATATGGTATCCAGTATGTGGTGATCACCAAAAGCGTTCCTTTTACCTCGACTAATACTTTCCCGCGTGTTACCGGCGCTTCGGTAAGTATTACCGACGATAGCACGGGCTATGTTTTTAAGTTTCATGAAGATACAACGGGGGTATATTCTTATTACCCGATGGTGGGCCTGGCAGGCAGAAAATATATAATGACCGTTAAGACGGGCGGCCAGGTTTATACCGCCAGCTCTACCATGCCGCAGTTGGTAAATCTCGACTCGATAACTGCAAAGATCAGCTCTTTTGGGAATAGCGATCTGCGCACTATAACAGTAAATTACCAGGACCCGGCCAGTATAGCCAACCAATACCGATTTGTGCTCAACGTAAACCACAAGCCATCGGGCACCATCTTTGCTTTTGATGATAGTTTTACCAACGGCCGTTATGTGCGGCAGGACCTGTTTGAAAATGGTACCGATATCAATAACCAGGATACCGTTTCGGTAGAAATGCAATGCATTGACAGGAATATTTATGAATACTGGTATAGCCTGAGCCAGCAGCAGCAAAACGGCCCAGGCGGCGGTACTACGCCATCAAATCCCCCTTCAAATTTTGATAATAATGCGCTTGGTTATTTTAGTGCGCATACCACGGAGTCAAGAGTAATTATCGTGAACTGATCAGTCGGAATGTAGCTGGATAACACCGGTATCAGTGGGCTTGGCTAACGCATTGTTATTGATATATACGCTGCGGTAAGTAAGATTTTCGGCATTATAAATTACCTCATCACGCGGTGTTTTAATAACGCGGACGGATTGTAGGCTGATATTTTTTAACGGGTTCCCGTCCACGCCTACCGCATAAATGCCCACTTCGCCTGAATAATTGCAGTTAACCTTTTGGATCAGGAAATTACTGAAAAGGGTAGGATAATGCCCGCCACGCGAGCCATGATAATTATTCTCGAACCGGATAAACGCCGAGCGTGCACTATCGCACTGGATGTGATAAACATGGATGTTCTCAATAAATCCACCACGATCAAGGTTTGATTTGAAGTAGATAGCGCTGAGGCATTTTTTAATGTAAACATTGTACATCACCACGTTACGCACTCCTGCCGACATTTCGCTGCCGATGCAAAGGCCGTTGGTTTTTGATTTGAAGATGCAATCACGCACTACGATATTCTCCGTTGGCTGTCCAATGCGCCAGCCGTCCTGGTCGCGGCCGGCTTTTATGGCCACGCCGTCATCGCCGGTAGTGAAATCACATTTTTGGATCAGCACGTTGGTGCACGATTCCGGGTCGCAGCCGTCATTGTTCAGGTTCATGCTTTCAATGGTTACATGCTGCACGGTAACGTTATTGCATAACACCGGGTGTATCACCCAATAAGGCGCATCATGTATGGTTATGCCATCTATCAGCACATTTTTACAGCCAAAAAACTGGATCATGTCCGGCGGCAAATGCGCGTTATCACCAAATACGCGTTCATACACCGGCGTGCCTTTGCCGCCCATTTGCCGTAATTTAGTTTGCTCTGCCGAGCCCTGCGGACGCCATTTGGCAAAATTAAGACTTGCCGATCCATTTATAATACCATGCCCCGTAACTGCAATATCCGAACACTGATAGGCATAGAAAAGCGGGCAGTAATTAAACAATTCGGTGCCTTCCCATAACGAGATCACAGCAGGCAGATAATCTTTCGGCTCGCCTGAAAAGATCAACTCCGCGCCATCGTCAAAATGCAAATTCACATGGCTTTTTAGCACAACCGGTCCTGCTATGAAAAATTTCCCGGCAGGAACTTCAACCATTCCGCCACCGTTGGTACTGCATAGGCTGATGGCCTTATCAAAAGCAGCTTTCGAATCTGTTTTACTATCCGCGACAGCGCCATAAGCGGTGATATTATAAACGGCATCTTTGAAGGTTGGGGCCTTTATATTTTTTAGGATGCTGTTAGCTGATGGTATATCTTGCTGTGCCGAAGTTCGAATCACGCATGCTATGCATAGCGATATGGTTATATAATATTTTGAAAGTCTTTTATTGGCTAACATCTGGCAGGGATATGATGTAAAGATATGCTAATCAACAAAAATAAATTAATGCATCATGTCCGGGCATATTATTGTTACGATTTGCAGTATCTTAGTCATAGCCAATTTCATACAATGAAAAAGATACTTTTTGCCATAATTATTTCGCAGCTGTTTGTGATAATGGCCTGCGCCCAGGAAAAAAAGGTGCCCTATGATAATAACCCAGCAGCGGGAAGATACTATGATGTACGCGGCATTAAAATGTATTGTGAAGTTTACGGCACGGGCAAGCCATTATTACTGATCCATGGCAATGGCGGCGATATCAGCGCGTTTTACAAGAACATTCCATACTTCTCAAAAAAATATATGGTGATAGCAGTAGATAGCCGCGCGCACGGCAAATCAACCGATCCGCGCGACTCGCTAAGCTTTGAGATGATGGCCGATGATTTTGCGGCATTGCTCACTGCCATGCATATCGATTCGAGCTATGTGATAGGGTGGAGCGATGGCGGTATCAACGCCCTGGTGTTAGCCATGCGTCACCCCGAGAAGGTGATCAAACTGGCATCTACGGGCGCAAACCTAACACCGGATTCAGCCGCATTTGCACCTGGTGTGTGGCGTGATGAGCTGAAAGATTATAATTTCGGAAAAGATAAACCTCGCACAACCGCAGAACAGAAAAACAACTGGAAGATCTTTATGCTCGACTGGCTGCAGCCCAATATCCCATTCAGCGCTTTACAACAGATCAAATGCCCGTCGCTCATTATTGCCGGCGATCATGACCTGATATCCTTGCAGCATACAGTTCTCATTTACCAGAATATTCCGCACGCTTACCTGTGGATAGTCCCTAACTCCCCGCATAGCACATTACAGGCACATACCGACGATTTTAATAAACAGGTGGACGACTTTTTTTCGCAGCCATTTCATTACTAAATTAACCCGGGCCTATTTCGTTTGTATATTAAAGGACGTTGCACCCACGTTACCATTCAGATCGCTGCCGTTAATAATACCTGTATAATTTGCTGCTTTGCTCTTGGCGTAAAACCAAACCGTAGCGTTGCCCGATGCATCGGTAATAATGTTTGGTTCCCACAGCACGGTAGGGCGCAAGTCGGCTAATTTATTTCCGCTCTTCAGGTTGTACTTTGGGTGATAGAACATTATAGGCCAGCTGACGGGTAACGGCCGGTAAATAGCGTTGCCCGATTTGCGCCTTTCAAAAAAGCCATTGCCCGACCATGTGGTGATCTCTACATACATGGTTTCGGCGTAGGTAGGAGGGTTGCTATTCCAGTCTATGGGGTCTGCCGCCAATTGCGAGTCCTGGGTAACGCGGTACTTGCCTGTATATTTCCTGTTATACAATACTTCTATTCCTTTTATATCCTCTGCAGTAAATTGGTCGATTATGCTTTTTTCGAAATTCCGGTAATCAAAATCTACAAGCGTATCTGATGCTCCCCTGTAGTTAGGGATATAAAAGAAATCGATACTCACCCCATCTATCACAAACCTCACCTGCTTATCATAAATGGCATAATATCCTCTCGAAGGACAGTTGCATACAAGCGTTGGAATCACTGCTTTATAACCAAACCCATTAACCTGTTTCATTAAGAGATCATATAATGGAGTTTTATCCAATTTCTTCATGTCTTCCTCATCCAGCACCTGATCGGCGTTGCCGGGGCCGTTTAAGTTATGCGAGCTTTTAACGGTCTTTACCGCGTGGATATTTACCTCTTTCAATAGTTTCCCGCCTCCGGGGAATTTTATTTCGTCGCTTATCTTATTGTAGGCGCGGCTGCTGTTCATGTAGTTGAGCAAAGTACTATCACTGTTTACATACCATGGTTTTAGCGAACGTATGTCGAGCCCTTTTGTATCAGCGGGCTGAAATTTATCCACGTCTATATTAGCCTCAAACATTCTCCCTTTTTTATCTTTTACCTGCAGCAGGAAATTGACGGTATCGATACGCGGCAGGCTGTGGAATCCAAAATTGCCGGCAGCGTCACTTATGGTATCCAGGGCTAATGGCGGCTTTTTAACGGATAGCAGCATCACTTGCAAGCCGCCAACTGCCTTTCCGCCTGTACGGCTGATATGGCCTGTTACCGCTAATGATGATTCAGCTTTGTATGCCGGTTTATAACCAGGGCTAAATACGTCCTTCCAGCTATAACCAACCCAGCCTTGCGTGATCAGCAGGTTGTCAAGCGCATCATACCTGTCGGTGTATTTTGGGTTAAAATAATAGCCGGGATCTTCAACATCCCCTTTCAGATCACCTGTAAGCAGTATCGATGTTCGTATGTCCGTTGAATTGGTGCCAGATCTTACAAGATCATTATCTGTTAAGGCCAAAGAAAAGCTGCCTTGCACGGGCCGCTCGCCGGCGTCTGTAACCTTAATGTGTAAAGCAACGCTGTCTTTAGGATGATTATCATCTTTCCCGGGCGCCACGATGATCCTGAGCCCATTATGCCGGTCAACGAAGACAAGCCGCTCGGCCAATGGCTGATGGTTAAGGTTAAAAATTACAAAACGGGCAATGCCTTCCTGCAACCGATTTTTGCCCACAATGCCACGCGCAATACCATCCGCAAGCGAGATATTGGCCGCATAGCATACCTTACCGCCTGACTCGCATATCAGTACATATCCCTGGTTGTTTTTAGCGATATCATCTGTAGCCCGGATGCTTACGAATACCGAATCCTTATCCGCCGGATTGTTTACGTGCATCACAATTCCCTGCTGTTGTACCTGTGGAAGGGGATAATGCAAACCATCACCCTGCGGCGAAGTTATAATGGCCGTGTATTTTTCCTGCGGCTGGGGAACGAACAGGAAATTCCCCATACCCAAATGCGTTGACTGGAAAGTCGCTGCTACGTTACCTTTACTATCGAGGATATTTCCTTCAACCTTTACGCCGTTGCCGTCTTCGCTTACTGCTTTGAAACCAACGTGCAAAGGCAATCCTGCCACCATTTGCCCGCCCTCAGGCATAAATTGCAGATCGATATTAGCCGGGCGACTGATGTTAACAGGTATAACGAGCCGGTGCGTGCTATCCTTTTTGTCTGTCTCCATTACAAAACGCAGATCACCGGTTTTGCTATCCGGTAAGTTGAGATTGACGTCTGCCTTACCCTCAATATCTGTTGTTATATTATCGTTTTGCAACGTTTTTTCTCCGTTCAATACTTTTAGTTTCAAACTCTGCAGTCTTACCTTGTCTTTGTTGGATTTTGCAAGTTGTAACGAGACATGGATATTATCAACGCCGTCCTTTTTTTCCAGCCGGTGGTCTTCACTAACCAGCCATGCATTATTGCTCACCGTGCTGATGTAAAGCCGTTGCGTGAAAAATGACTGAGTTCCCTCGTTTTGCATCCAGTTGGTATAAATACGAAGCGTGTAACTGCCTTCGGGAATAGTTTTTTCATCCAATATCATTTGCCCAAAACTGATCCCTAATTTTACAGGCATTGCCTGGCGCAAAACAACCTTCCCGGTATCGTTTATTAATTCTGTGTACAGCAAACCGCTTTGCCTGGAATAATTTAAAGCAGCATCCAAAACGTAAGCCTTCAGCCAAATGGTATCGGTGTTAGTGTATGACGGGCGATCTGTTTGTACAAATATTTTTTCCCGGGGTATTGCAGTATTGAAGCTGTCGATGGCCATGATCAGGCGTTGCGCGGGGCTGCTTCCGGATATCTCGTAATGATAAGCCGGTTCAGGCTCATAATCAAGCGGCAGCATATCGGCCACTCCTTTTGTCGACCAGTACCCGCCAAACATAAAGCTGGTATTGGTGAAGCCGCCATTATTGTCGATAAGCGCGTTGTCAGTTTCGGGGGTTATTTTTGATACAGCATTAAGCCCGCGTGTATATTCCACAATGATGGCGGTTTTAGGCTTTATAGATACAAGCCCGTTGCTTAATCGCTTTACCGACCATAAAGAATCAATGGCTTCAGGGAAATCGCCATCAACAAGTACAGTATGATCCGTGTATTTAAAAGTAGAGAAATCATTTTGCGTCAATTGGTTTTTTGCCAATTCCCTGAAAAAGCGCATGATTGAAGGAGTATACGTTCTTAACCTGTTTACAGCTAACCGGCGCTTTTGCTGATCGGTGGCCGGTAGCTCCTCAAAATAGGGGAGGCCTGAATAAAAAGTAGTCTTGGTGATATAGTTATATTGGAACTGTTGCAGCATGTATTGTACCCGGTACCCGAGCGAACGGTTCTCAATGATCAGGATACTATCGGCAGATGCGGTGAGCAGGTATTGTTTTTTATCGTAGTGAAAGCGCAGCACGTGCGGGTTAAGCAGGGTGCAGAACGATGCGTTTTCAGATTCCCCTATAAAGTGCCGTATAAATGTTTCCAGGTATTGTTTATCATTTGTTTTGGAGGAAATGACCACCTCTTTCATTTGCCTGTTTCCTGTCTTTAACAATACTTTGAGCGTTACACCCTGGTTATTGATCACAATGTTTTGACTGAAAGGCTCATACCCTATCATTTTTATGCCGATTTGGTAAGTGCCATTACCTATGCCGTTAAGATGAAAGTAGCCGGAATTATCACTTGTGGTGATCTTTTTTGTGGAGCCTAAAAATACGATCGCGCCGGGGATGGTTGTACCTGTACTATCCTGCACAACCCCGTTTATGCTATATGGCCCGGCAGCTGTACCGGTTTGCGCAAGCGCATAAAAGCAGGATAATAAAAGCAGCACCAAACAACTGGTAACCGAATTGCGCAATAATAGCATAGATGAGGCGGCAGGTTTATAATTGAATGCAATATAATTCAAATAAAATCATTTTAGCAAGCGTTTTTTGTTGTTTGAGTTCGAAAGGGAGGCTAATTATAAATATGTCAACAATTGCTAAAAAATAATATTAAATATTTTTTGCTAAAACGTTTCCGTTTTTGAAAGATGTTTTTACATTTGCCTAATATTCAACCAATTATTTCCTTTTAATTAAGTACTGCTATTGAGAACTGTCGTTCGCGTATATGATTTGCATATATTGCTAAAACGATTTATATCTTATTGCCAATAACTAACCAATCAATAAACCAAAAAACCAAATTATGAAAACAAATTTATGGCAATGTGCATCGCTTGCTGCGCTTCTTCTTGCTGCAGGATGCAAAAAAAACCTAACCACCAACGCTAACGGAAGCGCATCCGTCAACTCCAATTTAACTTCAAATTCTGTTGTGAGCAGCTACGGAACCTTTACCATGCAAAACGTAGCGAGTACCAAATACTGCGAAGTATCGGGCGTTACCAACCAGGGCACCAAATTGCTGGATGGTACGGGGCTACAGCAATATGCAGCATCTATCTCAGGTGGTAAAACCGACCGCTGGCAGGAGTGGCAGTTCAGCAAGCAATCCAACGGCTACTATACCATCATGAACCTCAACAGCGGTAAATACATCGACGTACCCGGCAGCACCACCACATCCGGCGCTACGCTCGATCAATACCGCGGCAACCTCACCGACGCGCAATACTGGACAGTAACTGCAGTTGGCAGTAATTACAAGATCACCAATAAAGCCAACGGACTGGCCATTACCAATCACGGCAATTCAGCATCCAACGGTACAGTTATCACCCAGGAAACCTACACAGGCGCTAACGATCAGCTATGGACATTGAACGCCATGACGGCCGACAGCTATCGCGATGACGCCGTAGTAGGCTTCTTCCAGCGCACCAGTGGCTCTGAAGCCTTTGATGGCGGCGCTTCCGTGCCGCTCACCTGGAGCTCGAACAATGGTAAAGTATTCTGGGTAACCAATGATGTATTTTATAATCAATTAAATGGCAGTAATGAATTTAATTGCGGGCAGATCTTTAATTATCATAATTCCGGCCTGGTGCAACCCGCCAGCCATACGTGGGCTCCTGCCTCAACCGTAAATGTCACCTCGAGCGATGGCGTGCAGATCTTTCACGATGCTACGGCCGGCGCATTGCTGTGGCCAGGTGCAGGTATTGAAGTTGGGCAGCATGTGTATGTGCACAATATAGAAGTACCTAACGGCAGCCTTTCGGCAGATAAACAATATCTGTGCGACATCACCGAAAGCACTACTACCACCATCCCGGCAGTAAATAACCTTACGGTGCCTAACATGAGCACACAAACCGATATCCTGTATTCGATAGGTATGGTAAAACCCGGCGATGGTTATGTATATGCTTACGGCCAGGGTGGATTTTTAGGCGCCAGCATTTTTGTGGCACGTTTCCCAACAGGCAGCCCTACCAGCTGGACTTTCTGGAACGGCACCACCTGGGCGTCAACACCAAGCACTGCCTCGGCAGCGGTTATTGCAAGTGGCCCGTGTAATAACAATACTATGGGCTATGTAAATGGTAAATACGTGCTCATTACAATGGATTTCGGTTTTGCCTGCGATGAAACTTCGCGTAATATGTACGCCTCGACAGCTACCAGTCCAACCGGGCCGTTCACAACCGCCAAAACCGTTTACAGCCTGGCCGATTACAAGCAAGGCCACGAGCCGGTATTCTACAATCCAACCATCCATGCCGAATTTAACAATGGCCACAGCGAATTGCTGGTTGATTATTGCGTGAACTTCTACAGTAAGAATGACGGCACAGGTGCAAACTGCCTCGCCCCATGCTCAAACCCGGATGGCTCGGAAGACCCTAACGACTATCGACCGAAAGGGGTGAGGATACCATTCTCGCTTATCGGCTTATAATATACAGCATATTGTGTCTGTAACCGGTTAGTTATTCAGCAGGCAATATATGCTTTACGATATTGAATATTTGAAATAAGGAATGCCGTTTTTTAATTCCTCCCTTGGGAGGGGTGCGGCTGGAGGTGAGTAGGGGTTTGTACGCTAAAATTGGCGACTATACCCCTCCCTACGCCCTCCCATCCGCGTGCTGCCGTAGCTTTAGCGGAGGAGCAGGGAGGGAATCGCACTGTCCCTGCTTTTTTCAATTTAAAACATTTAGATACCCAAACCAATAAACCAAATAAATACCCACAAATTATGAAAACCAGATTGTTTATTTATGTGGCAGCAGTATTGCTGTTCATCATCCAAGGCTGTAAAAGGAACGAATCCTCGAAATCGCCAGCCGAAAGCGTCAACAAGCCTGCAAAACTTGGCCCCAGTTCGGCGCCGTCGGCCTATGGTACCTTTCAGTTTACCAATGTTTATAGCAGTAAAGTTTTGGAAGTACGTGGCGACTCGACCTTATTACATCCGCAAAGCAACCCCAAAAATGTGCAGCAATACACTAATTTAAATTGGGGCACAGGCATATCGGCTAACCAGAAATGGTACCTGATACAGCAGGGCACAGGGCCTATCACCGGCAGTACGGTGTTTCTTATCATGAATGTCTCAAGCGGTATGCTGCTTGAAGCACCGAACGGTACGTCAGGTACGCAGCTTTGGGTGGATCATGCCAATGGCTTCCCTTCCCAGGCATGGTCCATCCACCAGGTTACCGGCCAGTCGTACTACTATATTCAGAATGCTAATGGTTTAGTGCTTACCGATCATGCCAGCTCAACTTCAGACGGCGCACCGGTAACCGAAGAGACCCTGGCAAATACCACTAACCAGTACTGGAACCTGGGCAGCATTACTAACGAGGCCTACCGCGATGATGCAGTAGTGCAGTTCTTCCATCGCGGCGCTGTTTCAAATACCACCGTTGCATTTGACGAAGGTAAGAGCGTACCCCTTTCCAACGGCTCTAACAATGGCAAAGTGTTATGGATAACTGAAGATTCTTATGCATCAAGCCAGCTGCAGACCAACGGCTATTTGTATTGCCAGTTCTTTTCTTACCATAATTCAGGCCTGTTGCAGCCATCAACAACTAACTGGACATCCAGCTCAACGCCAAACATTACCACTACCAGTAATTCAGGCACCGGTGTAAGCGAACTGGAGATCATCAAAAGTCCGGGCGCTCATGACGCCACCTATAGCTGGCCTGGAGTAGGTGTGGAAATAGGCAGTAATGTTTATGAATATACTTATGAATCGGCAAATGGTTCAACTCCTGCAAACCAGGTAGTAAACCAGATTGCTGAAAGCACCAGCAGCACAGCATGGGGTTCTGTAACAAGGTTAACACCAAACGGCATGTCGGGCCAAACCAAGATCGGTTACTCGGTAGGCATGGTTAAGAAATCTTCGGGCGATACCGTTTATGTGTACGGTGCGGAGGGTACGACCTTCAATGCGAACGCTATCTTCCTTGCACGTTTTCCTACATCAAACCCCAGTTCATGGACTTTCTGGCGCGGCCATAGCTGGGCTACCACGCCGGATACTACCAGCGCCTTGTCAGGTGCGTTGACCATCGGCAGCGGTACAACTACACAGGCAAACACAATGGTATCCTACTGTAATGGTAAGTATGTGATGATACAGCTCGATCTCGGTTATTTCTGCGATCCGTCATCACATAATGTGTATATCTCAACCGCCACCAGTCCGTTCGGGCCGTTTACTGCACCTAAGATGGTTTACACTATAGAAGACTGGTACAATGGCCATATTGCCAGATATTATACCCCGGCTATTCATGCCGAGTTTAACAATGGCCATAACGAACTCCTGATCACCTATTGCCTTAACTACAATGCTGCGGGTGGCAGCTGCTCAACAGCGACATGTTTTGGCGGCAATCAGGATCCAAATTTTTACCAGGTTAAAGGGGTTAGGATACCTTATTCATTAATTGGCTTATAATATTATAGTATTGTTTTCCTTGAAAAGTACGCAGCCTAAAAGACTGTGTGCTTTTGTTTTTAATACGTTTTAGCATTTTTAAAACAGACTTTGTAAAATTTAAGATAGAAATTTGCTAAAACGTTTTTTGTTATAACTTTGCTTACCGTATTATAAATACAAAATTATAAGCCTCCTTTTCCTTAATGAACACTAAAAGTATGTCTTCATCACAATTGCGCCTTGGTGTGGCCCTGGTAATGATTTTTGCATGCCTGTTACCGAACGCAGCCCGCAGCCAGACAGCCTATTTTATCGATGGCTATCACGGTGGCATCTGGGGCCATTTTCCGGATTGGAACACGAAATTTATGGCCGATCAATTAAAAAGCCATCCAAATTGGAAGATCAACCTTGAACTGGAGCCTGAAACATGGGACGATGCAAAGAAAAAGGATTTATCAGCCTATAACGAGTTCCGCGACCTTTTCACTAATGATTCCACCAAAAACCGCATAGAATACGTAAACCCCGATTATGCCCAAAGCTATCTGTTCGATATTGAGGGTGAAAGCATCATCGCGCAATTTTATTACGGGATAAAAATGGTGCACCGCCATTTTCCAACGGCCACATTCCCTGTATACTCATCCGAGGAGCCATGTTTTACCAGCGCCTTACCGGAGATATTGACCTCATACGGTTTCAAATACGCATCGCTGAAAAATCCAAACACCTGCTGGGGAGGCTATACCAGCGCCTACGGCGGTGAGTTGGTGAATATGATAGGTCCGGATGGTACAAGCATCATCACGTCACCTCGTTATGCGGTTGAGGCGCTGCAACCCGGTTCTACATGGCAAACCATCGCATCAGGCAATTCGCCTGAATATATCAAAGCCTGTTTCGCGGTGGGCATCAAACATCCAATAGGCATGACCATACAGGATGCCGGCTGGAAATATGGGCCGATGTTACGTGATGGCAGCAAAGCTTATCAGCCAACAGAATATACCACATGGGCAAACTATTTTGAAAATCTCGCGATAAAGAACCCGACCGATAACTGGAAATTCACCCAGGAAGATGTGTTGGTAAGTTTGGTTTGGGGATCGCAGATCTTACAGCGCATCGCACAGGAAGTACGCATTTCGGAAAACAAGCTCGTTAGCACTGAGAAGCTCGCAGCCATCAGCAAAATATATAATGGTACGCCATATCCGCAAAGCGATTTTGACGTCGCGTGGAGGCCTTTACTCTTGTCGCAGCACCATGACTGCTGGATAGTGCCTTATAACGGCCGTTACGGCAATACCTGGGCCGATAAAGTGGTAACTTGGACAAGTACTACCAATAGCATCGCCGATAGCGTGGTGAGGCTGGATATAGCCCCAGCGGCAAATGGCAAAATATTGGGCGAGACGAGATATGTCAGGATATACAACACGCTCGGCGTTAAACGCAATGAGCAGGTCGCCGCTGAAGTGCCGGAGGATTGGAAAGGCAAAAATATCAGCGTAATCAATGATACAGGTGTAGCGGTTGCTTCGCAGGTCGTAACGGATTCTGCATCGGCAAAGCCACAGGTTATTTTTAATGCTGATGTGCCGGCAATGGGTTATACCACCTATCAGCTCAAGCTGCAAAAAGTACTTCCCTCAAAAAGTATATCGGTCACCGTATTGAAAAATGGTAATTACCATATAGAAAGCGACCTGTACAGCATCACGCTCAACCCGCATAAGGGCGGCGCCATCACCAGCCTCATTGCCAAAACATTAAACAATAAAGAGTTTGTAGATAAAGCCAATTCCCGCAGCTTTAACGAATTGCGCGGTAATTTTTATAACGATGGCGGTTTTCATTCCACAGCGGATAGTGCGGCGAAGATCAGTATCATTGAGCAAGGCCCTGAACGCGTGAAGCTGCAGATAGATGGTACTATCGATCATCATGCTTTCACCCAATGGCTTACTGTAGACAAAGGCCAGCGACGAATTGATATGCGCGTAAAAATAAACTGGAAAGGCAGTCCCGGGATAGGAGAGGCGGCGCCGCCAAATACCTTTAAAGCGACAAATCCTAAAAAGGCTTTCTATAACGATAAGGAAAAGCTGCTGGCCATGTTCCCGCTTAACCTGAAGGATCAGAAGGTATATAAAAATGCGCCGTTTGATGTGCTGCAAAGCCGGTTGAAAAATACCTTCTTTACTTCGTGGGATAGCATCAAGAACAACATCCTGCTCAATTGGGTGGATGTGACCGATGGAAATAACAATTATGGCATAGCGTTATTGGTCGACCACACCACAAATTACACACATGGGGAAGATTTCCCGTTGGGTTTAACGCTGGAATATTCGGGCATTGGCTTATGGGGCAGGAACTATGCCATTAAAGGCCCTACGGATGTACATTACAGCCTGATACCGCATGCAGGCAAATGGGACAAGAGCGGACTATGGACAGCCAGCGAAGAATGGAACGAGCCGCTTATTGTTAATGTATCAGATGCAATGCCTGCCGGTGCAAAATACCGCTCCCTTGTAGACGCTAAAAATACGGGCTATGACGTCACTTCCTTAAATGCCGATGGGAATGACCTGACGATCCGTGTATTTAATGCAGAGGGCAGCAATGCGCCTCAGGAGATCATATTTGACGGCAAAGCCAACAGGGCAGAATTGGTAGAACTGGATGGCAGAAAACGCGCAGACGTGCAAATGAAAAAAGACGCATCAGGCAAAACTATCCTTACGCTGGACATGCCGCGTTTTGGTATACGCACTATAAAACTTTACAGCGTAAGTAAATTATAGACTCAAAATTTACTACTAAATGGATACGCCAGGCAGAAAAGACAGTAGGGGACGGTTTGGAAACCTTTCTTTTGCTAAATCGAATTTTATATTTATCATTGCCTTTAATAACCAATTAAAAAACTATTCTATAGCCAATTTATACCCAAGACATGTTCATTAAAAGGATAGCTGTTGCGGCTTTATGTTTTTCTGCATTTGCAGTAAAAGCACAGCAGGCAACTCCCGCTGATTATATTAACCCGTTTATCGGCGCAAGCACAAGTGCTGCCGATGCCGGTGTTTATCATGGTCTTGGTAAAACATTCCCTGGCGCCGCAACTCCTTATGGCATGGTGCAGGTTAGTCCCAATACAATTACTGGCGGCGATAACGGTCCGGGCTATAGTTATGAGCAAACCAGTATAGAGGGTTTTGCCTTCACCCAAATGAGCGGTATAGGCTGGTTTGGCGACCTGGGTAATTTCCTGGTAATGCCAACCACCGGTAAAATGTACACCAACTCAGGGAAAGTTACCGACCAGGTAAAAAATGGCTATCGCTCACATTATCTCAAAAGCAGCGAGAAGGCATCTGCCGGATATTACAGCGCCTTACTTACCGACTATAACGTTAAAGCTGAGGCAACTGCCGCGCCACACAGCGGTATCCTGCGTTTTACCTTCCCGCAAAATCAACAATCACGTATACAGATAGACCTTGCACGCAGGGTAGGCGGTACGTCAACCACACAATACGTAAAAGTTGTTAACGACCACACCATTGAAGGCTGGATGAAATGTACGCCTGACGGCGGAGGCTGGGGCAATGGCGATGGCCATGCAGATTACACCGTTTATTTCTATGCTGAATTCAGCAAACCGCTAAAAAATTATGGCGTATGGAGTGCGGACATTCCCGATAGCTGGGGACGCAAGCGCGATGACGTTACCAGCGACAAATACCAGGATGCCATTGCGCATGCCGCCATATTAAAAGGCGTAAACGAAAAAGAAGGTAAACACCTTGGTTTTTATACAGAGTTTGCCACACATGCCAATGAGCAGGTATTGCTGAAATCGGGTATTTCATTTGTAAGCATGCAGGGCGCAAAAGAAAACCTGCAGGCCGAAATAAAAGACTGGAATTTTGAAGCGGTACACGCTAATGCAAAAGCGCTGTGGAACAAAGCATTATCGCGTATTGCTGTTGCAGGTGGTACTAAAGAACAAAAGATCGTCTTTTATACTGCCATGTACCACACCATGATCGACCCGCGCATTATTAATGATGTGGACGGTAATTACCCGGGTGGAGATGGCAAGGCGCATAAATCGGCCGTATTCAAAAAACGTACAATTTTCAGCGGCTGGGATGTTTTCCGCAGCCAGATGCCTTTGCAAACCATCATCAATCCATCGCTGGTGAATGATGAGATCAATTCGCTGGTTTCACTCGCTGAGCAAAAGAATAAGAATTACCTCGAACGCTGGGAAATGATGAACAGCTACAGCGGCTGTATGATCGGCAACCCTGCTGTGCCGGTTATTGCTGATGCTTACGCGAAGGGCATCCGTAATTATGATATCCCAAAAACCTATGCGCTATGTGTGGGCTCAGTTGAGCATACAGGCAATGGCGATAGGGGCTATACACCGGATCCGCTGAGCGTGTCCTATACTTTAGAGTATGCTTATAGTGAATGGTGCGTTTCGCAGCTGGCAAAAGCATTAGGCAAAACCGCCGATGAAGCCAAATACGCAGCGAGAGGCGAGGATTTTAAAAACATTTTCGATCCCGAGCACCACTGGTTCAGGCCGAAGGATAAAAACGGTAATTGGGTAGCATGGCCAGATTCAGCCATGACCAAAGACTGGTATGGCTGTATCGAAAGTAACCTGTACCAGCAAGGCTGGTTCGTACCGCAGGATGTACCGGGCATGGTAAAACTGATGGGCGGCAAAGAAAAAGTAATTGCCGACCTGGAAAACCTGTTCGAAAAAACACCGGAAAACATGATGTGGAACGATTATTATAACCACTCTAACGAGCCTGTTCATCATGTACCATTCTTGTTCAATCGTCTTGGCGCGCCATGGCTAACTCAAAAATGGAGCAGGGCGGTTTGCCGTCGCGCTTATCATAATGGGGTAGAAGGTTTATGCGGAAATGAGGATGTTGGGCAAATGTCGGCCTGGTATGTACTGGCTGCCAGCGGTATCCACCCGGTTTGCCCGGGCAATACAAGGCAGGAAATTACCAGCCCGGTATTCAATAGCATCACTTTCAAGCTCGATCCAAAATATGCAAAAGGCAAAACCTTCAGTGTGATAGCGCACAACAATTCGGATAAGAATATCTATATCCAGAGTGCAAAGCTGAACGGTAAAGCTTATAATAAATGCTATATCGATTATAAAGACATTACCGCCGGCGGCACGCTTGAGCTAACGATGGGCGCACAGCCGAATAAAAACTGGGGAATAAATTAACTGGGATAACAAGTCTAAAAATTATATGAATCTGAAGAAAAAATTACTGTTGGCCTTAGCACTTTGTGCCGGTGTAGCTGTAAACGTAAATGCGCAAACCATCCCTGCTTTCAAAGCCGGCGACAGGGTAGCTTTCGTTGGCAACAGTATTACCGATGGCGGCCATTATCATGCTTACATCTGGTATTATTATATGACGCATTTTCCTAACATGCGCATCACCTGCTATAACGTAGGCATCGGCGGCGACAACGTAAAGCAGATGTATGATCGTTTCGAGTATGAAGTGCTGCCAAAAAAACCTACCGTGATGACCCTTACATGGGGGATGAACGACAGCGGTTATTTTGAATGGTTCAAGCCTGATGCAAAAACAAACTATGCAAAATGGTCGGTAGATACTGCCGAAGCACGTTATGCTTTGTTTGATAAGAAACTGAAAGAACATCCTGAGTTTAAAAAGATCTTCATCCTTGGTTCACCTTATGATTCAACTACAACCAGCAATAAAAACCGTTTTTATCCCGGTAAATATGCTGCTTTTGCAAGGTTGATCGATTTTCAGCAGGCAACTGCACAGAAAAACGGCTGGCCGTATGTTGATTTCAACCATCCGATGACTGAGATCAACCGCGAGTGGCAAAAAAGAGATACCAATTTCAGCCTTACCCCGTATGACCGGATCCACCCGGATTATGCAGGTCACCTGGTGATGGCATACTTATTCCTGAAAGCACAAGGCATGGCTAACAAGCCTGTTGCCGATTTTGCTGTGAATGCAAAAAGCAAGGCAGTAAGTAAATCTGTAAACTGCACCATCAGCAATGTATCGGGCACTGATAACAATATTTCATTTGATTATCTGGCTAATTCATTACCATATGCTTTTGATACTGTGGAATTTAAAGCCAACTGGGGCCAGCATGGCCGCCAGATAGAAGGCATTAAATATGTCCCCTTTATGCAGGAGTTTGACAAAGAAGAATTGACTGTTAAAGGCCTGAAAAGCGGTACTTATAAATTAATTATGGACGGCCAGGAGATAGGGCAGTGGGATGCAAAAGACCTGGAGGCAGGTATCAACCTTGCTGAACAAACCTACACGCCCGAATATCAGCAGTCGCTTGCGCTTATGCAAATGAACGAGGAGCGTTTCGAAATTGAACGCAGATTAAGGAACTACGCTTTTGTAGAATTCGATCTGTTAAAACAGAAACATCTTTTGTATGCCGACAATAAAGCAGCAATGGATACGGTGAACAAAGAAGCAAAGCACAATCCGTTTGTGGGCGGTAACCGCGATAACTACATTAAAGCACAATATAAAGTAATGCGCGATGCATGGCAGGGCGAAATGGATGCTTTGATAAATGAGATCTACATTGCCAATAAGCCAAAAACGCACAAGGTAGAGCTGGTTTTAGTTAATTAAGCTTATTCCAACCGCAGTTTAAGGCATTATGAGACTGTTGATTTAATAATATTAGTAGCCAATTATTTATTACCTGTGATATTTCAATTTAATCTTCAAAAAATCTAAAATGAAAAAAAACCTTAAACTTTTATTGGGACTGATCATTTTGGTCTCAATTACTACATCAGTTTACGCCGGTACATTACCAGTGAAAACTGCGCATAATATGATGAAATTGTCGTCAAATAAATTTAGTAAGTTAAAAAATACCGATGACATCAGTTATATGTTTCTATTCGATGCGGTTGGCGGAGCTAATGGCTATTATAATGTAACTATATATTTTGGGGTTTATGACTCCACAAATGAAACTGTTACCTTTCAGAGCTGCCCGCAAAATATAAGCATATCTTCAACTTACCTGAGTGGTACATTTCCTGCCGGTTATTCAAGCATTAATATAGGCTCTTTATATTTTGGCAGCTCGGCGCCACTGAATATCCCAGTTACAACTAGTCCTACGTCAATAAGCGGTATACCGGTTGATCAGGGTGTATATAATGTTAGTGAACTTGCATTTCTCCCTCATTAATTGACCTGGGAATTGCTGAACAAATAAATGATTGGGATCCCGGCAGTTTTTAATTAAGAATGATCAGCTGCCGGGATTTAAAAAAGGAACTATAAACTTTCAACCGTGTTAAGGAAATTTTTCATTATTCATGTTGCCCTGGTTCTTGGGTTTAGTGCATTTTGCAATGCAGCAATTGTGGATACTGCGCTTACCTACAGCGCTGCTATGCATAAAAACATAAAAGCGGTTGTAGTAAAACCAAACGATTATTCGGCAAGCAAAAAATACCCGGTAATTTACCTGCTGCATGGCGCGGGCGGCAAATATTCAGATTGGGTTACCAACACGCCTGATAAACAAACTGTTCCGAAACTGGCCGATCAGTATGAGGTGATCATTGTTTGCCCTGACGGAAATGTTACCAGCTGGTATTTTGATAGCCCGGAAGATCCGGCTTATCGTTATGAAACTTATGTTTCTTCCGAGCTGGTTAAATATATCGATGAACATTATTCTACCATTACCGACCGTTCGGGCAGGGCAATAACCGGTTTGAGCATGGGCGGGCATGGTGCTTTGTACCTGGCTTTCAGGCACCAGGATGTTTACGGCGCCTGCGGAAGTATGAGCGGCGGTGTTGACTTGAGGCCATTCCCTGAAAACTGGGATATTGCCAAAAGGCTTGGGAAATACAGCGAGCATCCGGATAGGTGGGAAGAGAATAGTGTTATAAACCTAACCTATTTATTGTCCAACAATCATTTGGCCATAACATTTGATTGCGGAAAGGATGATTTCTTTTACCAGGTAAATAAAAATCTGCACGAAAAATTGCTGGAGCGCAATATCCCGCACGATTTTACGGTGCGTCCGGGAGGGCATAGCTGGGAGTATTGGGGTAACTCAATTAATTACCAGGTGCTGTTTTTTAGCAGGCTTTTTAACAAATCCAAGTAATTGTAACAATTTTCATACAATAATTTGGATTTGATGATAGAATGAGTTAACTATGTATAGATGTATATACATGCCAATTGTTGCCAAAATCGGGATATTAACACTGATTTATAGTAAATATTAACATAAAAACGGGCTATTTTAACAAATGTGAAATTTAAAAAAAAAATTTGCTAAACCGATTTTTACTATTATATTAGCATTAGATTCTTGATCAGAATTATAAACCGATTTGATATTATAATTTATAGATACACCAGTTAATTAAGCGCATGTATTAAGTGCTGCTTAAGGAATGCTGTTTACTGCCGGCTTTTTTGGCTGTGCAAATAATTTGAATGAATGCGTGTGCTTATTATATTTTAAATAGATAAATATGAAGAAAATCTACGTTCCTGTTATTCTTTTAATATCATTCTTTACAGCGGCTTCCGTTACGATGTCGTGCAAAAAGAATTTCTTTACTGCAACCAGCACCACCAACCTTTCGCAAACTACTGTATTTACAGATAGTGCCAATGCCGAAGGTTTCCTGGCAAACATTTATGAAAATGCCGGTTTTGCGGTAAGCCCTACCCGGTTTACTTATAAAACATTATCGGGTACGTATATTCCATGCGGTGGTTTAGAAGCTGCTTGCGATGAAGCGGAAATATCGCACACCTTCTCGACAACAGCGCTCGCTTTTGCCTTGGGTTCGATAAATGCCGGTAATGTTACCGATGATGCCTTTAAAACCTGTTATGCGCAAATACGCGCTGCAAACCAAATCTATGCAAATCTGTCAAGCGTGCCGATAAAATCAGCAAACAAGGTACAAATGAAGGCGGAAGCGCAGTTTTTGCGCGCCTGGTTTTATTTTATATTGCTTGAGCACTATGGTGGTGTGCCAATAGTTGGGAACAACGTATACGACTATACACAGACAATTTCTGAAAAAAGAAGATCGTTTGCCGATGTTGTTAGTTATATCACCTCCCAATGCGATTCGGCTGCTATGACATTGCCCACTACGCAAACCGGGCCTAATTATGGGCGGGCTTCCCAGGGGGCATGCCTGGCATTAAAAGCAAGGGTGTTACTATATGCGGCCAGTCCATTATTTAACAACCCGACTCCTGGTGGTTTTGGCCCCGATGGAAATAAAACCCCACAGGATATTGCAACGGCGCAAACCATTATTGTGGGTGGTAAAACAGTTAATATTCCCATTGATACAGTGAAATCGTATGCAGGCTATCTTACCTATAGTGCTAACCGTTGGCAATTAGCTAAGGATGCAGCGAGTGCGGTTATTGGTCTTTTTGCTTATAAATTAAATACCGATGTTACAAGTATCCCCGGCTATGGTGCAGAGAATGCTTTACAATATATGTTTAGCCTGCGTCCTAATCCCGAATATATTTTCACGGAAATGGAGCCAAATGCCAACACGCTATTGGAAGGTCTTTTCCAGCCACCGTCAAGGACCGGCGCTAACGGAGCATTCCCTTACCAGGGATTGGTTGATGCCTTCCCGATGAGCAATGGAAAAGCGATAACCGATCCAACTTCCGGTTACGATCCTAATAATCCTTACGCAAACCGCGATCCGCGTTTTGAATCGAGCATTATACATAACGGAACCTTAATTGGTAACCGTACGCCCAATGGCCAGATCAACGGTTATTCTCCTGTAGTAACAGCTTTATTTTTCACCAACGGAGCATATAACGGCGGTACCGATGCAGTTTACCAGGGTACGCCTACCGGCTATTATAATAATAAAATGCTCGACCCTGCTGCTATTTCAGAAGGCTTTTTTGCTACTACAAACCGTACGCTTCCACTGATCCGCTATGCAGAAATATTGCTTGACTATGCTGAGGCGGCTAACGAAGTTAACGGCCCTACATCAGATGTATACACAGAAGTAAACGCCATACGCCAGCGTGCCGGATTAAACCCTTATGCATTGCCTGCTGGTTTAACAAAGGATCAGATGCGTACTGCTATACAAAGCGAACGCCAGGTTGAGCTTGCTTATGAAGGCCATCGATTCTTTGACGTGAGGCGCTGGCTTATTGCAGATCAAACTGAGAATATTAATGCCGGGGGTATGGAGATCGATGTAAATAACACAACCCTAACGTATAAGAAATTTGTGGTTCGCCAGCACATCTTCCATACGCAGATGTATTTATGGCCTTTCCCGCAAACAGAAATAGGAAAAGGCGCCGGCTTGGTACAAAACCCGGGTTATTAATAAACATTCACGAAATATTATAATATCTAATTTATAAATAAAGGAATATGAAAAAGATTAGTAGACTGGAAAGATTCAACCTGCTGCTTGTGTTTGCAGTGGCATTGATCACATGGTCGTCATGCAAGACTGATAAAATCAGATCGCTGTCTGAGCCGGTTAAAGATATTAGCGGCACCTGGAAAATAGTAAAAGCCACACGTAATGGTACAGACATTACAACTGTTGTTGATACTAATATTTATAATTTCAGCAAATTCAGGTTAAGTTTCTCCGGTAACGGTTACACCGTTACCAACCCGTTGCCATTTATAGTTAGTGCAAACGGTACATACTCAGTGGATAACCCGCAATACCCGTTTTTGATCACATTTACAGCTACCGGCACAACTACACCGGTATCAACAGCATTTACTTATCCTATAGTAAACGGTGTGCGTGTGTTAACGCTGGTATTTTCACCGGGCTGTCCGCAAAATGCCTATTCTTATTCATTTGTAAAGGTTAATTAAAAACGATTAAAGAAGAAGTTATGAGATCATACATAAAAATAAAAGGCCGTAATTTATGGAAGCTTTGTATGCTTGCCGTATTAGGTATTTCATTAACCTGCTGCTATGTGTTAGTTGAAAAGATCGATCAGCCGACAACCGCTGTTGCAGGCCAAACGATAACCATAAACCTAAGGGACAGTGTTAATACACAGATTTCTACCAACCAATCTCCCTACCCTCAGCCAAGCAATTTTGTTTTAGCTTTCCTGGCGCCTAAAGGATGGGATGTGGCTGATAATAATAATATGACGGTTTCCTATACCAGTTCATTAGGTAATGGCAACATGCAGTTAATGCCTGCAAGCGCTATTGAGCCAAACTCAAAATTAACATGGGCTAAAGCTGCCACTGCTAAATTTGGCATCGGTAAAAACCTGGTAAATGATGTGGAATGGGTAGTATTCCAATCTTCACAGCAATATGCATTAACAAACGGAATAAATATAACCGGTAACATTATTATCAAGCTTAAAGTGGGTGCAGATGGCAACAATACTTACTATTTTCCTGAATATGTAACCTGCGATAGTTTCGACGGTTATAGCGACGATACTTATTGGAACAATGGTAAAATTTATTCGCAGGACAACGGCCCTTGTCTTCTCCAAACCGGTACCAACGGCGATCTGCATGATTACTGTAACCCGCAGCTTACCTCGTTTAACCCGCCAAAAAGTTTGGATAATGAATTTATCACGCTTACCTATAATAATAAGTTAACGCCAACAGTATTGTCAAATACAACTAACGTATACCTGTGTGTTGACTCCGCATACCTGAGTGATGGATCTGCAATAACCAATTATTGTGTTCAGGCAGAAAAATCAAACCTGGTACAAACAACACCAACAAGCGGTTTATTTAATCTGACCATTTGGCCAAGGTCTTATTTCGGACTAACAGCCTCGCAGACACTTACAAAACTGGTGTATCATATAACCGACCAAACAGGTACTAAGCGGGTAGGATATGGCGGTGTGTCGGGCAGTAGCTCTCCGGCATTCGTTTACAAGTTTGGATGTAAGTAAATGGTATAAATTGATTATATATTAAGATTATATAGTTTACTGATTGCTTTTTTGTTTTTTATTTCACGCTATTTAGATGTGTAAATTACTGATAGCCTGAAAGTTATGATTTTATTTTCATCAACAATTTAAATCTGATTCTATGCTTCATTGCTACTCAAAAAAATGCTTAACGGGGATATTCATACTGATGCTGCTGCTGGTGAAAACCGGTTACGCCGCCATGCGCGATACAACCGTTAGTTCCGTCAGCAAAGCCCCAGATCTGGTTACAGGTACTGTAATTGATCAGTATGCCCTCGGTATAAAGGGTGTTAAAGTATTTATTAAAGGCAATGCCAATTTTGTTAAAACGGATGAAAATGGACATTTTGAGCTGAATGCACCTGCGGGCAGCTTATTGGTTTTCCAGGCCCCTGATTATTATACCAATCAGGCAACCGTTGGCGCTAACAAAAATATTACGATAAGGCTATTGAATTCTTACCTAAAGTCGCCTGACGAGGTAGATATGCTGTACCATACACAAAGTGCCGAAAGCATACTTGGTTCGGTATCTACCGTATATACCGATCAATTGGCTACAACTCCTGCATCATTGTATGTTTATGCATTACCTGGCCAATTACCGGGCTTATATACCCAGCAGGTTTCCGGTTTTACTTCGTTTAACACAGCTGCATTGTCTGTATCTTCGTTTGGTTCAAACTTTGTTCAGGCCACTTCACAAAATAACAGGTCAAACGATAACAACGAGATTTCAATGTCTCTGCGCGGACAAACGCCCGTAACCATTATTGATGGTGTACAGCGCGATATATCTTCTATCGATCCCGAAAGCATCGAGTCTATATCAGTTTTGAAAGATGCGTTGTCTACCATGCTGTTAGGCATAAACAGTTCAAACGGCGTGTTGCTGGTTACAACCAAAAAAGCCCAGCCCGGCCGTACACTGATCTCGTTTACCAGCGAATATGGCGTACAAAACTCGTTAGGCCTGCCAACCCCGCTTCCGGCTTATCAATGGGCTTATCTGTATAATGAAGCATTACAAAATGACGGTAAGGCCCCATTCTATACGCAGGCAGATTTTAATGCATATAAAAACCATTCAGACCCGATCGGCCATCCCGATGTAAACTGGTTTAATACTCTTTTAAGAAAAAATGCACCAATTCAAAGCGACCGCCTGAATGTTAGTGGTGGTAACGAGATTGCAAAATATACCGTTGGCATAAGCTATTTTGATCAGGCAGGAATATTCAATGAAGCCCCCGATGCAACATCGAACACAAATAATAATTTAGACAGGTACATAATAAACTCTGATGTTTCCGTACAGGTAAACAAGCGTTTAAACGTTGACCTGCAATTATTTGGCCGTGTTCAGCAAGCAACAGAGCCAGGCGGTGGTATTAGCAATATATTAACCACGTTATATGGTACCCCAAATAATGCTTATGCTACACGTAACGCTAATGGTAGTTTCGGTGGTTCAACGCTCGGAAGCGTATTCCAGAATAACCTGCTGGCAATGACAGAGTATTCCGGTTATATCCAGAACAACACCAACGATATATTGGCCAACCTTGCGCTTAATTATGACCTGAACAGCATCTTAAAAGGATTGACCTTGAAAATGCAGGGTAACCTTTCCTATCAGTCTCAAAACTCACTCAACCGTAGTTTAGTAAATCCTACATATGTACAGAACTCCGATAGCAGCTATACTGCGGTAGGAAATACAGTAGCACAAAGCAATGCATTTACAACAGTACTAACCAACCGCCAGTCATTTGGGCAGGCAGCGCTTAACTACACGCACGAGTTTGGTAAAAGCAGCGTAAACGCTATGTTGTTGTATAACACACAATCGCTGGTGAGCAACTATGACCTTTCTGCCACCACAATAAACCGCGCCTTAAATGTAACCTATAACTATGATGGCAAATACTTTGCCGAAGGTACAATCAATAACAGCGGTTATAACAGGTATACCCCGGGCCATCAAAATGGCTGGTTCTATGCAGGTGGCCTTGGATGGCAAATGGGCAAAGAAGACTTTATTAAAGATAACTTCGATTGGATCAGCTCATGGAAATGGCGCTTCAGCTTTGGCCGTACAGGTAACAACAATGTCGATCAGTTCTCATACTACGGCTATGTACAAACCTATAGCACCAGTAACATCAACTGGAACTATTATACCGGTACCGGCCGTGCTGAACAATTTACTTATTATGAAAATACAATAGCTAACCCGTTCCTTTCATGGGAACAGGCTGATAAACGTGATATAGGCACAGACATATCTTTATTTAAAGATCACCTGCAAATTACAGCAGATTATTATCATGACAGGTACTCTGACCTGTTGCAGATACGCGGCGCTAACGTTGCATTGCTGGGTGTGCCTTTCCCTTACGAAAATATTGGTATCAACTTATACCACGGCTTCGAGTTTTCGGCAACTTACCGCAACAATATTGGCAAGTTTAACTACTTCCTTACCGGTAATATCTCTCAGCAAGCATCAAAAGTTATTTATAGCGATGAGGAAACGCCATTGTATCCATGGCTGAAGCATACAGGTTTACCTGTTACAGCGCAATTTGGTTATGTAGCAGACGGTTTCTACCAAAATGCTGCCGAAGTAGCAAAAGCTCCGGCTTACTCTGGTTATACTATACGTGTGGGTGATATGAAACTGGAAGACCTCAACGGGGACGGTGTAATAAACCAATTTGATCAGCGGCCTATTATGGGCTTAAAACCACTGGTATTTTACGGTGGTACATTAGGCTTTAATTATGATGGCCTTAGCGTTAGCGTGATCTTACAAGGGGTGGCTAATCGCCAGATCAACATAGAGAACAACGTTACCAACTCCTTTTCGGGATTAGGTGGTTTTGGAAGCCCGCCGCAGGGACAGGCTTATTCTTCAGCATCAGCGCGCTGGACACCTGAAACAGCCAATGTAGCTCAATTGCCTGAGCTATCATTCCAAAATTTAACCTTTGGCGGTTATAATACAAATTTCTCAACTTTTTATGTGCGCAGCGGCGATTACATAAGGGTAAAAAATGCCGAAGTAGGCTATACATTACCAACCATGTGGAGCAATAGGCTTAAACTAAGCAATATAAGGGTGTTTGTTGATGGAGAGAACTTATTTACTAAAGCTGGTTACGGTGACACCGATCCGGAAGTTGGTCCGGACTTGTACCCGATCCAAAGAGTAGTAAGTTTTGGTGTGAATGTTAAGCTTTAATTTGGTCAAACAGATAGTTAAAGAGATTATGAAAAATTATAAAAGTGTAATATTAATAGTAATCGGCTGCATTACATTGCTTGCTGCCTGTAAGAAATCCGAAACATTCCCGGTTGATAAAGTAAGTATCAGCTATGTGTTCGACCCACGGGATTCAGCGGGTACGAATGCGCAAAAATACTTGCTTAACATATATTCGGTGCTTAAAAATGGCCACAACCGCGTAGGAGGTGATTACCTTGATGCTGCAGGCGACGATGCTGTTTCATCTGCATCGGGCCGTGATGTTACCGTCTTATCAACAGGTAATTATACATCGGTTGGTTTCCCTACAAGTGAGAACCTGTGGTCGGGTACAAATTCAACCAATACTTACAACTACTGGTCGGGTATACGCTATGCTAACGAATTTATAGATAACATAGGCGTTGTACCGGTTAAGGATGCGATCATTAACGGAAAGGTAAATGGCATAGGCGTTTCAACCCGTTATATATGGAAAAGCGAAGCCCGTTTTTTACGTGCTTATTTCTACTTCGAGCTTGTTAAACGTTATGGTGGTGTTCCGTTACTGGGTAACACCGTGTATAACATCAATGACAATCTCGCGTTGCCAAGGCAAAACTTTTCTGATTGTATTACTTACATCGTTAATGAGCTTGATGCGATAAAGGATAGTGTGATCACTGTTCCTTTGAATAACCCTTCAGCAGATAACTATCGTGTTTCGCAGGGTGCTGTACTGGCGTTAAAAGCCCGCGTATTGCTGTATGCGGCAAGCCCGCTGTTTAACAGCAGCTCAAATTCAAATGCTTTATTAGGCTATACAAGCTATTCGGCTGCAAGATGGACCGCTGCTCAAACTGCAGCTAAGGATGTAATGAATTTAAATGCTTATCATCTCGATCCGGTATTTAAAAACATCTTCCTTACACAAAATGATCCTGAAGTTATCTTTATCCGTACTGTTGATAATGGTCATGGTATCGAGGTGAATAATGCTCCTCCGGGTTTCAGTTCGGCGTTAGGTACAGGAAATACCAGCCCTACGCAGGAACTGGTGGATTCATACCCAATGATAAATGGTA
>JABDAU010000027.1:0-43597 GCA_013289045.1 Bacteroidota bacterium
GCTTGGAGGATTCAATCTGGAAACAGATCTCAACAGTGTGTTTTTGGATGGAAGTAGTGAAGCGATCTGGCAGGTGCCAATTTTAGATGCATATTCAGGGTCAGGCGATGCACGAAATTTTGTACCTTATGGCGGTACGCCAGCCTTCCCGGTAACAGACTCTTTATTAAATCATTTTGAACCAGGCGACCAACGTAAGGCTGATTGGCTGGCCTTTAATGTGGTGGGTACTCAAAATGTATATTATCCTTTCAAATATAAAGACAAATCACCAACCACACCTTCTACAGATTTTATGATGATAAGGTATGCCGAAATGTACCTTATACGCGCCGAAGCTGCTGCACAACTTAATAAATTGAGCGCAGCTGTGGCAGATATAAACACTATACGTCAAAGGGCAGGGTTAGGAGCGGTAAATCCAACAACACAAACTGCTGTATTGGCTGCGGTAAGGCAAGAGAGAAGGGTAGAGCTATGCTTTGAATTCGGCAACAGGTTTTTCGATCTGAACCGCACCGCCAACGATAACAAATACCCGGCTAACAGCCAGGCATCTGCTGTACTCGCCGGTTGGAAACCTGATTTTGCTATATATCCGGTACCACTCACACAAAGACAATTAAACAGCCACCTTACGCAAAATCCAGGTTATAACTGATCAATATAACCTGATAATACTACATCCTAAAATCGTTTCCGGGGTATATTTTATGCCCCGGCCAGCGATTCCTATCTCATTAAAAAATTAAAATATGGAAAATTCAATTTTGAGTATTAAAAATCTATCGCACCGCTACAGTACTTCCTGGGCCATCCGCGATATCGATTTGGAAATAAACCGGACCGGGATATTAGGGCTGCTTGGTTCCAATGGCGCAGGTAAATCCACCACCATGAACATCATGTGCGGTGTTTTAAATCAAACGGAAGGCACTGTGCTGATTGATGGGGTAGATATCCGCGAAAACCCCGAACTAGCTAAAAGGCAGATCGGTTTCCTTCCACAAAACCCACCATTGTACCTTGACCTGACGGTTGATGAATATCTTATTTATACTGCTGAGTTGCGGAAAATGGACAACATGGCGATTAAACCCGCTCTGGAAGAAGCCAAAGACCGTTGCGGTATAACCCACTTCAGCAACCGGCTGATCAAAAACCTGTCGGGCGGTTACCGCCAGCGGGTGGGTATCGCACAGTCTATTATTCACAAACCAAAGCTGGTTGTGATGGATGAGCCAACTAACGGCCTCGACCCTAACCAGATCACCGAGGTACGTACACTGATTAAAGAAATTGCTGTAGAACATGCGGTTATTTTCTCATCCCATGTTTTATCAGAAGTGCAAATGCTTTGCAAAGAGATTAAAATGATAGCCGATGGCCGTATAGTTTTCTCTGATACGATGGACGCTTTCAATAATTATGTAGAACCACACAGCGTGTTGATGCAAATGGAAAACCCACCATCATCCGCCGAAATATTGAAATTAAACGGTGTGGATAAAGTAGAGTTTATAACCGAACGGCAAGCACGCGTTTATTTTACCGGCGACCGGGAAATTACAGAAAGGTTGATTGCAGCGAGCGTGCACAACGGCTGGCGTTTAAGCGAGATAAGCCTTGATAAAACGGCCCTCGACGAGATATTTAAGCAACTGTCTACCAAAACCACGCAATCCTAATTATTCAGACAATGAAACTAATATTTAAAATAGCAAAAGCAGAGTTACGCAACCTGTTTTATTCGCCAATAGCATGGTTTTTAACCATAGCCTTTATTGTACAATGCGCGATAACTTATACCAAAGTAATAGATCAATTCGCCAGTCAACAGGAAATGGGCGGTATGGGATTACAGTGGATGAGGAATTTAACACAAAATGTCTTCACCAGTCCGTATGGGGGGTTATTCCCCAGCGTAATGCAGAACCTGTACCTGTATATTCCCTTATTAACCATGGGCCTCATTAGCCGCGAAGTAAATGGCGGTACTATCAGCTTGCTGTATTCTTCCCCTGTAAAAGTAAGGGAGATAGTTTTTGGTAAATATGTGGCCATGATGGCCTATAGCTTAGTTCTGTTATGTGTAGTAGGTATTTTCATGGTAGCCGGCGTTTGCGACATCAAATCAGCAGATTACGGGATGCTGTTAGCAGCAGCTCTTGGTTTTTACCTTTTATTATGCGCTTACTCAGCCATCGGGCTATTTATGTCCAGCTTAACAAGCTACCAGGTAGTTGCAGCGGTTAGTACCTTTGTAATGATCGGGGCCTTGAGTTATATCGGCACCTTATGGCAGGGCATAGATTTCGTTCGAGACCTCACTTATTTCTTGTCTCTTTCAGGTCGTACGTATCACATGCTCGGGGGGCTGATCACCACTAAGGATGTTATCTACTTTCTCATAATAATATACATTTTTTTAGGTTCAACCATCTATAAATTACAATCAGGAAGAGAAACAAAACCCTGGTATGTATCGGCAGCCCGTTATGTTGCTATTGTTGTTTCTGCATTAGCGCTCGGATATATCACTTCACGCCCAAGCCTTATCGGTTATTGGGATACGACGGCAAATCAGGATAATACACTTACCCCCAACGCGCAAAAAATTATTAAAGAACTGGGTGATGATAAGTTAGTTGTCACCGCATACAGTAATTTTTTGGACAATTACTATTGGTATGGATTGCCTGAGCAGCGTAACGAGTATTTGCAAAAGTGGGAAGACTATTTACGTTTTAAACCGGATATCGAGTTCCATTATGTAAGTTATTATGACATGCCTTTAGCTTTAGGTTACAACCTTTTTGAAGGTTATAAAGGCAAAACAATAGCGCAAATTGCAGAACAAAGGGCAAAAGGTTCTGATTTGAAGCTGTCTTTATTTGAAACACCGGAACAGATTCAAAAAGAGATTGATTTGAAGCCCGAAATGAACAGGTATGTAATGAAGTTGACCTATAAAGGAAGATCTACCTTTCTGCGGGTTTTCAATGACCAAATTACCTGGCCAATGGAGGCCGAAGTGTCTGCCGCTTTCAAACGGCTGTTAAATGCCAATATGCCCGACGTGGCATTTGTAACCAGTGAGGGAGAGCGTAAAACCACTAAGAAAGGTGATAGGGAATATAAATCAGTAACTACTGAAAAAACAGCCCGCTATGCACTTATTAACCAGGGTTTTAATGTAGATACACTTTCGTTAAACACACAGGATATTCCGGACAATATTAAAGCATTGGTAATTGCAGATCCACAGACTGAGCTAAGCGCTGCGGCCATGCAAAAGATACAAGCTTACATTGGTAAAGGTGGTAATTTAATAATTGCCGGGGAACCGGGCAGGCAGCAAATGCTTAACCCTTTACTGAAAACTTTAGGTGTGCAGTTAACGAATGGCATGCTGGAGCAGCAAAGTGACGATTTTGCACCAACGCTGGTGTTGCCGCATTTAACAAAAACCGCCATTGGTTTCGCCAAATTACTAGACAAACCATCTGTAGATACCCTGCCTGTTTCTATGAGTGGAGTAGCAGGATTGTCTTATCACGATACCAGCGGATTTACTGTAAAGCCATTGCTAATTACTAAAGCCGGAGCGGTTAGTAACACCATGAAGCGCAATCCCGACCTGGATTTGGTGAATAACAAAGACGATGACGACGCAAACGCAGGCGGCAAAGTGCATATGATGTCAATGGGTGGTGGTTTTGCCACTGCTACGCCTGTTAGTGTAGGCGGTGGCGCTGTTCGTGTAATGAAAATGGGCGCTGGAAAGCCAAGGATAGCTGGTGCAAATAAAGGTGCGAAGTTAAGCGCTTCAACGCCTGGTAGCACAGAAACCTTTACTACTGCCGTAGCTTTAACACGGCAAATAAATGGTAAGGAACAACGCATCGTTATCAGCGGTGATGCTGATTTTTTAAGCAATTCAGAGTTAGGAAGGCGCGAACCGAGAGTAAGCAACTTTTCTTTCAGCACAGCCTTATTCAGTTGGTTAAATTACGGTCAATTCCCTATAGATACTTCGCGACCTGACGCTAAAGATAACCGCGTTACGGTAAGTACAGACCACGTGTCTTTTTTAAAGATTTTGTATATATGGGTTATACCAGGCCTGATATTGGTATTTGCCACCATCTTCTTAATCCGCCGCAGAAGGAAATAGTATGTTATTTACAACAGACAAGCAAACGCAGGAAGATCTGAATATTTATGGTAAACAGGGGACGGATTCGATCCTTTCCCTGTTCAACCGTACTTCAACACTTAACGGCGCCCGGGTATTGGAAGAAATGTTCACTTACCCGCTTTCAGATGCGGAGTCCATTAATAAGCGCAGCGGGATGATCGGCTACCTGAAAGTAGTACAAGCCGGCTTCCCGTTTAGTTCCGAGCTGTTCGACCGGGCGGAACAATACCTGGCCGATACCGATGAAAGGACTAAACTTTCAACTGAGAGGCCTTCGCTCGAAAAACAACTAACCGGCCTGGTAGCAGCCGATGCTCATTATAAGCAGATAGTTAATGGCGTAAGCGCGCTGATAGAGATCATTAAGCAGTTGGATAGCTTACTGAAAAGTACATTGCTTGTTGCAGGGAGTCCCTTTAAAAGCGATCCGGAAACGATAAGTATAGTTACGCTGTTGGCCGCCGAACCTGTTAACCTGCTATTACAGGAAAGTCCCAAACATAAGTTTGCACGGGAGAAACTGGCAACGTATGATATGCAGCTGCGCTTCCGCCATCGGGAAACTATCCAGCGCATATTGCGGTACATCTACCAGTTGGATGTGTATATAACAGTAGCCAAAGTTGCTGCAGAACGCAGCTTCGTATTCCCGAAGGCTTTGCCTAAGGAAGAGCATGTAATAAAGATTGATGCCTTTTATCACCCTCAGTTAAAAAATGCAGTACCTAATACATTAGACATTGATCCGAATAACAACCTGGTTTTTTTAACCGGGGCGAACATGGCCGGCAAATCCACGTTCATGAAATCGTTGGGCATTGCCATGTACCTGGCACACATGGGCTTCCCGGTAGCTGCTAAAAAGATGGAGTTTTCGGTACTTGATGGCATTTATACCACCATAAACCTGCCGGATAACCTTGGCATAGGCGCCAGCCACTTTTACGCGGAAGTACTGCGGATAAAAAAGGTGGCCAGAGAACTGAATACCGGGAAAAACATTTTCGTCATCTTTGACGAGTTGTTCAGGGGCACCAATGTAAAGGATGCCTATGAAGCAACAATAGCTATTACATCGGCATTCGCCAAAAAACGAAACAGCATGTTCGTGATCTCCACACACATTATTGAAGCCGGGGATGTGCTTAAGGAACGCTGCGCAAATATCAGCTTTAAATACCTGCCTACACGGATGAAAGGCACCGTCCCGGAATACACCTATACGCTGGAAACCGGCATCACCGATGACCGGCATGGGATGATCATCATCAATAATGAAGGCATACTTGAACTGTTAAAAAAAGGAAGGGAAACTATCCAATGAGTTTTATAGTTGATAAACAAACACTGGAAGACCTGAATTTACTTGGTAAATTCAAACAGTACTCCATTTTTAGCCTGTTCAACAAGGTAAATACAACCGGAGGCGAAAAGCTGCTCATCGAAATGTTTAAAACTCCGCTTACCGATCCTGCAGCCATAAACAAGCGCAGTGCTATTTTTAAATATTTTCAAAGCCGGCAATTCTCTTTCCCGTTTAGCAACGAGCAGTTCAGCGTAATGGATAATTACCTCAGCGCCGCCGGTGGCAAATACCATTTGGTAACATTGATCGCTCTGGGAAAGAAAAAGCTGCTGGGCGCGGTAATACGTGATGAGGAATATCAAAAAAAGTTAAGCAATTTGCAGCAAACCATCACTTTACTTAACGCCTGTAAAACATTCATCAATCAATTTTCAAATGATGAAGACCATCCGTTTAGCAACGAAGTACTTGCTGTAAAAAATATCCTTAACGATCCAAAACTGGATTGGCTCGCGTCAGCACAAAACACCCTGCCATCCTTAACACAAATGGCCGCTTATGATCACCTGTTGAGACATAAAATGCAGGCAACGTTAACTACAGTAGTTGAAATATTTTACCAGTTGGATGTATATATAGCTATAGCCAACCTGGCGCAGGCGAAAGGTTTTGAATATGCACAAGCCTTGCCTAAGAAGGACAACTTGTTTACTGCTACAGCACTAAAGCACCCCGGCATAGAAAAAGCGGTAGGCAACCCTGTATCCTTTCATCACAATAGTAATATGATCTTTTTAACCGGGGCCAATATGGCGGGCAAGTCTACGTTCATGAAAGCTTTTGGTATAAATGTTTACCTGGCGCACATGGGTTTCCCGGTAGCGGCAAAAGAAATGCAATTTTCTGTAAAGGATGGTATATATACCTCCATCAATGTGCCGGATAACCTGAATATGGGTTACAGCCATTTTTACGCGGAAGTATTAAGGGTGAAAAACGTTGCTGAAGAAGTAAGCAGTGGTAAAAGCCTGGTGATCATATTCGACGAGTTGTTTAAAGGCACCAACGTAAAGGATGCTTATGACGCTACGTTGGCAGTATCAAGCGCATTTTCACAATATCCGAAATGTTTCTACATTATTTCCACACACATTATTGAAGCCGGCGAAGTGTTGCAGCAACAGAGCAACATTCAGATGCTGTACCTGCCTACTATCATGAACGGGAACATCCCTGCCTATACTTATCAGCTGCAGCAAGGCATCTCAAGCGACCGGCATGGCATGATGATAATTGAAAACGAAGGTATACTTGAAATGCTTGAAAACTGATCGCAAATTATTGATCCTTAGAAAATGAAAACAACGAAAATAATAAAATGGATCGCATCAATAATTATGGTTATTGGAATGGCGACAAGCTCCTATGCACAAACGGGAAGAACACCCGCCGATCAGGCTAAGCAATTGCAGTTACAATTAAAGCTTAATGATCAGCAAACAGGGAAATTAACGGTTGTTTTGCAGCAAATAAGTAAGGAGCAGGCGAATGATAAAGTAGCGCAGGCCAACTTAAAAAACTGGCAGGCTACGCATAATACGAAGGCGATAATTAGCTATATATTAAAACAGATGGATGCGGACGCCTTCAGAATAGAACAGATTTTAACACCTGAACAGAAAAAGACCTTTGAGAAAATGGTTGAAAAACAACGTGATGGTTTGCAGAAAATGGCGGCTTCACAACAGTAAAATAATGCAGAAGCAGTTTGCCATAATGAGTAAATGATGTACGATCAAATAATAAACTAAAAAATATATGAAAAGAATGATTTTATTGGCTTTGGGGTTAGTGCCGGCAGCGGTATGGGCGCAAAGCGGCAATTTTACCCTAAATGCCAGTGTTGGTAAAGATGGCGCTCCAGCCAAAGCCTATTTAATTTACAGATCAGATGGCAAAGTTGTAACCGATTCAGCTGCGGTTGATAAAGGCGCCTTTAAATTTACAGGTACAGTAACTGACCCGGTGAGGGCACAGTTGGTGCTTGATCATAAAGGCGAGGGCCTGGCAAAATTGGGCCGTACTGCAGATGTGGTTGTTTTATATCTCGAAAAAGGGGATATAAGCCTGACAGCAAAGGACTCAGTTAAAAATGCAACGTTCACCGGCTCAAAGCTTAACGATGATAACAAAGCTTATAACGCCTTGATCCAGGGACAGGAGAAAGATATAGCAGCCCTTAACGCAGAATATATGTCGGCTCCGGAAGATAAGAAAAAGGATCAGGATTTTAAGGATGGCTTACAGGCAAGATATAATAAAATAGTAGATGCTGAACACATCCTGCAGCTGCAATTTGTCAAACAACATCCCGATTCGTACATAAGCCTGATCGTATTAGTTGAGCAGGGTGGCCATGATATTGATGTTGCTACTATTGATCCAGCTTATAAAAGCCTGTCGGCGAATGTGCGCAATAGCACTGCCGGAGCCGACTTTGCAAAGGCTATAGACGCTGCGCGTGCAACTGCTGTAGGCGCTATGGCCCCGGTGTTTACACAAAACGATGTGAATGATAAACCTGTGAGCCTTGCAGATTTTCGCGGTAAATATGTTTTGGTTGATTTTTGGGCATCATGGTGCGGCCCTTGCCGCGGCGAGAACCCAAATGTGGTAAAAGCTTACAACCAATATAAAACGAAGAACTTTACCATTTTGGGCGTTTCGTTAGACCGCCCGGGTAAAAAGGACGACTGGCTGGCCGCTATCAAGACCGATGGTTTAGTGTGGACGCAAGTGTCAGACCTTAAGTTCTGGGATAATGAAGTTGCCAAACTGTATGGCATCCAGTCTATCCCGCAAAATTACCTGCTTGATCCAACCGGAAAAATTATCGGGAAAAACCTGCGCGGGGATGAGTTAGAAAAAAAATTAGCTACCCTGTTCAATTAATAAACGCAATATGAAATTTAAATTTCTTTTTATTTATAGCCTGGTTGCCGGTGCGATTGGTACCGCACAGGCACAGGTACTGCCACTTGATCCCGCAGTACGCACGGGCAAACTGGCGAATGGCTTCACGTATTACATCCGTCATAACGAAGAACCGAAAAACCGGGTTATGCTGTATCTGGTAAATAAGGCGGGCTCGGTGTTGGAAGACGAAGATCAGCGTGGGTTGGCGCACTTTATGGAGCACATGAGCTTTAATGGCACAACACACTATCCTCATAATCAATTGATCGATTACCTTCAAAAAGCAGGCGTGAGGTTTGGGGCGGATATCAATGCCTATACCAGTTTTGACGAAACGGTGTACGAATTGCCCATCCCTTCAGACAAACCCGAACTCTTAAAAAGCGGACTGGAGATCATGCGCGACTGGGCGCACGAGGCTTTGCTTGATCCGGGAGAAATAGACAAGGAAAGGGGAGTAGTGCTGGAAGAAAAACGCCTGGGCAAAGGCGCAGGCGAAAGGATGAGAAGACAGTACTGGCCGGTTATCCTGAATAACTCGCGTTACGCGGAACGTATCCCCATTGGTTTAGATACAGTGCTGGATAACTTTAAAAGACCTGTAATAGCCCGCTTTTATAACGACTGGTACCGGCCGGACCTGCAGGCTATAGTTGTAGTAGGCGATATCAACGTAGACCAGGTAGAAGCTACTATAAAACAAGAGTTTGCCAACCTGAAGAACCCGGTACACGAACGGGTTCGCATCAAATACACTGTGCCGCTAACCGGTAAGAACGAGTTTATGGCGGTAACAGATAAAGAGATGACCAGTACACAGGCCGAGATCATAATCAAGCATAAAGCACCGGAATTAAAAACAGTTGCTGATTACCGCGCGTCGCTGGTGCAAAACCTGTTTAACCAGATGCTGAGCGGACGCTACGCAGAACTGTTGCGAAAAGCCGACCCTCCGTTTATAAATGGCGGCGCAGGCATTTCCGGCTTTATGGGTGGGCTTGATGCTTATGATGCTTCTGTTACTGCCAAACCAGGAGAGCTGGAAAAAGGTTTGAAAGCAGTATGGCGGGAAACGGTAAGATTGGAACGCTTTGGTTTTACAACTACAGAATTAGAGCGGGCAAAAACAGCTTATATGAACAACTTGGAAAGTGCGCTTAAAGAAAAAGGCAAAACCAATTCGAGCAGTTATGTAGGCGAGTACCAGGCCTATTTCTTAAAAGAAGAAGCCTCTCCGGGTATAGAAAAGGAATATCAGCTAACCAAAGACGCTATGCCAGGCATTACTTTAACGGATGTTAATAGCCTTACTAAAACTTATATTACCAGTACTAATCGTGATTTATTGGTACTGGCGCCGGAAAAAGATAAAAGCGTATTACCTGATGAAGCAACTGTAAATAGCTGGCTTAAAACAGTAGAAGCGGAAACCCTCACACCTTATAACGATGAGGTAAGCACACAGCCGTTGTTAAGCGCTGTACCAGCCCCCGGTACAATCAGGAGTGAAGAGCAGAATAAAGCGTTTAATATTACCACCATTATCTTAAGCAATGGGGTAAAAGTGCTGTTAAAACCTACTGATTTCAAGAATGACCAGGTCATTTTCAGCGGTTTTGCATCCGGAGGCACTTCGTTATATAATGATGCGGATTACCAGTCGGCAGCGAATGCCGCCGGGATCATCTCGGCAAATGGCATAGGTAATTATAATACAGGTGAGCTGAGCAAATACCTGGAAGGCAAACAAGTGAGTGTAAGGCCCTATATCACTGAACGCTTTGAAGGCATCAGCGGTGGCGCAACACCCAAAGACCTGGAAACGGCGTTACAACTGGTATATGCTTACTTTACCGAACCTCGAAAAGACACCGCAATTTTTAAAGGGATCATAGCTCGCTCTAAAGCGGGCCTCGCCAATCGGGCCAATGATCCGGGCAGTGTTTTCGGTGACACGGTTAACGCGGTTCTGGGGAACCATAACATCCGCAGAACAGGGCCAAGCTTGCAAAAGCTGGAACAGATCGATCCCGATAGGGCCTATGATATTTACAAAGAGCGCTTTGCCGATGCGAGTAATTTCACCTTCACATTTGTAGGAAGTATAGATACTACAACCATAAGGCCCCTGCTGGAAAAATACCTGGGGTCGTTACCGGCTACAAACCAGCATAAAGAGGCCATTGATTTAAATATCCATCCTCCGGCAGGCAGGATAGAAAAAACAGTTTACAAAGGCACCGAGCCCAAGGCTACCGTTTACCTGGTGTACACTGGCAAATATGATTACAGCCCGGAAAATAATGTAAAAATGGACGCAATGAAGGAAGCACTGGAAATACGGTTATTAGAAAGGTTACGTGAGGACGAAAGCGGCGTTTACAGCCCGGGGGCCGAGGTTAATACTACCAAATTGCCGCAACAGCGTTACAGTTTTGTTGTTCACTTTGGCTGTGCTCCGCAAAATGTAGAAAAATTGATCGCTTCAACATTAGATGAAATAAACAAGCTTAAAACTGATGGGCCACCACAGGAGAATGTCGACAAATGGCGTGCTGAAGACAAAACGAGCTTTGAGCCGCAATTAAAAACCAACAACTTCTGGATGGGCTATTTGAGTAATCAATTACAAAACGGGGAAAGCCTGGACGAGGTTAACCAATACTATGGTTTGCTGGACAGCGTGAAACCTGGCGATGTTAAAACGATGGCCGGCAAATACCTGAATGGCGACAATTACATCAGGCTGGTGTTGATGCCGGAAAAAACGACCAACTAAGAATAGTTGATCAAAATCACATTTGATCCTTTCGCACAAATCGTTCTTTACAGGATCGGTCAGTTAATAGTTAATTTAGTTTGGGCGCCGCCGGTGCGGGCGGCGTTTTTTGCTACAAAAGCAACTCTTAAATGCCCATAACCTCAAATATTTAATCTTGCCTTTACGTGTTTTTAACACTATCTTCGTTCAACTGCAGTTGATCGATGAAACTGGACAATACGTTAACGGACCGCGAATTACTCGACATGTTAAAAAATGGCGATGACGGGGCTTTTAATGCTATTTTTAAACGGCATTGGAAAACGCTTTACAGTGAGGCGTATAAAAGGTTAAAGAACCCAATGCAAAGCGAAGAGATTGTGCAGGATGTATTTGCAAGCTTATGGCTTAAGCGTACAGAAAACAAGATTGAAAACCTGTTGCCATGGCTGCGTACGGCTGTAAAATACCAGGTTTTTATGCTATATAAAGAAACAAGGCAATTGCCTGTTTTTGAAGAACCCCTTGAATACATGGCCGTAGCAACCCAGCAAGCCGATTCAAAATTTTATGCTAAGGAACTGCTGGCTTGTATAGATGTGTGGCTGGAAACACAGCCAGAAAAGCGGCGTGAGATATTCAGGCTGCGCTATATAGAAGATTACTCAACCAAAGAGATAAGCGAAATGCTCAATATTTCGCAAAAAACAGTTCAAAACACGCTGGCTACAGCCTTGCTCAGCTTAAAACAATCACTTGGCTTTGTTTTGGCCGCTGCTACTGTGGTGCTTATACACTTCGGCGAAAATTACCCAAACTAACGTTTGTAACCTTGTAATTAAATTTGTGTTAAAAAAGTTGAGATAGCAATAGTACATGCTGCTTAAAATACATACTGTATTAAAAAGCAGTTTGTAATTATGTCATCAACATTAAAAAACGAATACGCTAAGCTGGTAAGCAAATTCCTGGACGGTACCATTTCACCTGCTGAAATGCAGGTGCTTGACCGCTATTACACATTGTTCCGGGATGAGCCTGATATTATTGCTCAAATGAACGAAACTGAGGTAGCTGGACTCGAAGATCGTTTACAGCAAAATTTGCATAAGCGCATCCGGCATGTTGAGAGGCCTGTTGTGCCTATCTATAAGCGCCCATGGCTTCGTGTCGCCGCTCTCCTGGCATTGTGCCTTAGCGCGGCGCTAGTGTTTATCAGGAGGCCTGTGGCGCCCGCTACAGGAAATACTTCAGGCACTGTAAGCTCCGCAACTATTGCTAACCATTTTCTCACCCTGCCCGACGGCAGCCAGGTTGTACTACATGGCGGAAGCCGGCTGGTAGTTGATAAGCTTTTCGCTACAGGTACTACCAGGGAGGTATCATTAACAGGGGAGGCCTTTTTCAATGTAAAACATGAAAACTCCAGGCCGTTTATTATTCACACAGGCAATGTTTCTACCACCGTGCTGGGTACAGCCTTTAACATAAAAGCTTATCCGGGGCAGGATAAGATCATTGTAACTGTAACCCGTGGCAGGGTGAGGGTTCAGCAGGGGCAAACTGTTTTAGGGATACTTACGCCTAATAAACAAATAATTGCTTACGTAGATAATAAACATGCAGTTACATCCCCTCAGCCGGTAATAGCAACAAAGGCGCTGGCCTGGGCCAAAACTGATATGAGCTTTGATGCAATGCCATTTGGCCAATTAGCTAAACGGCTTGGTGAGCGATATAGCGTTCATGTCAGTTTTAAAAACCCGGCGCTGGAAGGATGCCCTATAACCGGCAGCTTTAATGGAACAGAAAGCCTGACGGATGTATTAAGCATTCTGTCGCAAACGCGTAATACAAGTTATACGGTTAACGGGAAAGAAGTAACAATAGATGGTAAAGGATGCGGTCAATAATTCCGTTTATTCTTCAAAATAATCAACACAAATCAAACAACTAATTAATTGAATTATGAATAAAAACTTTACCGCTAAATAACCCCCCGTCATAGAGGCCCGCACGCAGGATGCATGCCCGCCTAAAATAACAAACTCCCCGGCCGTGGAAAGCAAAAGGGAGTTCGATCTAAAAATTTTTGGAAACCTTTAAACATTACAAATAATGCAAAAAAATATCGCTTTTGCAATGGGGCAGTACTATGCCCCATCAAAAGTAAAGCAATACGCTAAATTACTGTTTATCATGAGGGTAAGTGTTTTTTGTTGTACGTTGTTACTTGCGTCCCTGCAGCTATTAGCTTCAACAAGGAGCAAGGCTCAAAATATAAACGAAACGTCAGTAAAATTCGGGGTAAATAACGAAACGCTTAGTAATGCCCTCAAGAAATTACAAGGCGAATCAGGGTTTACATTTTTTTATCCTTCGGAGAAAATAGCCCCTTACGATCATATTTCGGTTGAAACAAAAACAAGGTCTGTTGAAGAAACGCTGAGCCTGCTGCTGGTAAACACCGATCTTGATTTCACGCAACAAAATAACGATGTTATCATTTTTCAAAAGGCCGCAATAATTCGCCCGGTTATAAAGCCGGTTTTCATAACCGGAAAAGTGGTTGATGAAAAAAATGAGCCTATACCAGGTGTCACTATAAAGGTTAAGGGCACAAACCTTGCATGGTCAACAAACCCAAGCGGGGCATTTACTGCGCTGATTGCATCGCCAGACGCCATTTTACAGTTCACATTCGTTGGATACATTACGCAGGAAATTCCGGTAAATCAGCTAAAAAATCCGGTTACGATCGTATTAAAGGAAGATATTAGTAAACTGGACGAGGTGCAGGTAATTGCTTATGGTACCACTACCAAACGGGCCAATACCGGCGACATTACCACAGTAAACGCAGAAACCATATCAAAGTATCCAACTACTAACGTATTGGATGTATTGCAAGGAACTGTACCCGGATTAAATATTTATAAAAACACAGGTAATGCCGATGGTACCTACAAAGTGCAGATCCGCGGTATCAACGGCCTTGGTTCGGCACAACCACTATACGTAATTGATGGTATCCCATATCGCGGCGGCGGTGTTAATACCTCTAACCTCAACTTAGGCGCAAATACTGCCAATGGTGGGAATGCCGGAGGTTACGATGCCCTGGGCGCCATAAACCCGGATGATATTGAAAGTATCAGTGTATTGAAAGATGCCGACGCGACAGCCATTTACGGTTCGCGCGGTGCCGATGGTGTTATACTTATTACTACCAAAAAAGGTAAGACAGGCGCTCCCAGAATTGATGCAAGTGTTTACAGCGGTGTTAGCGATGTGGCGCACTTTCAGCCTATGCTTGATCTGCAGCAATACCTGCAGATGCGCCATGAGGCCAAGAAAAATGATAACTCGGCTATCAGCACAACTGATTACGATATAAACGGTGTTTGGGATAGTACCCGCAACACTAACTGGCAAAAAGCGCTTATTGGTGGATATGGCCATAACAGCAATGCACAATTAGGAATATCCGGCGGCAACGAAGATGTGCAATACCGCATTAACGGGGGCTATAATTACACAAGCGACCTGGAACATTTAGGCGGCAGCGACCAAACAGCCAGTTTAAATGTTAATATCAGCAGCACTACAAAAGACAAGAAATTTTCGGTTGTATTTTCCGGCGGGTACTTATATGATATCAATACCCAAACGCAAAGCGACCTGACAGATGAGATCACATTGGCGCCCGATGCACCTGCTCTTTATACTTCCGCAGGCGCGATAAACTACCAGAACAATACGTTTTACAACCCGCTGACAGAGAAAAACAACATCGACCACACGCCAAGCTATAACCTCACATCAAGCCTTTCGCTAAGCTACAAGCCTATTAAAGATCTGGAGATAAAACTCACCACCGGCTATAACAAGCGCGATGTAAATGAATTTTTGGGCAATCCTTCTACCGCTGTTCCGCCGTATGTTACACTTAATCCTTACAGCACATTTACTTACAATACTTCTACCGCCTGGAGCATTGAACCGCAGGTAAATTATACCAAAAGGATAGGCAAGGGTACCCTTTTGGCCACCGTAGGCGCCAGTTTGCAGGACGAAAACTTTACTACCATGGCTTTGGAAACCACTGGGTATTCCAGTGACCTGTTGTTAAGCAGTCCTACTGCCGGTACAAGTATTACTACTGTTATCCCGTACAGCGTCTCTCCGCAAAAGTTTGCCGCGCTGTTCGGCCGTATAAACTACAACTGGGCCGATAAATATTATATTGACCTAACCGGCCGTGATGATGGCTCGAGCAATTTTGGTCAGAACAGGCAATATCACTTTTTTGCAGCAGCGGGAGCAGGCTGGATATTTTCTGAAGAAAGCCTTATCAAAAATAACCTGCAGTTCCTGAACTTTGGTAAGTTGAGAGGAAGTTACGGCACAACGGGCCGCGATAACATTTCACCCTATTCGTATCTGAGTACATATAGCAGTAATGGTGTTTCTTACAGTGGTGTTGCCGGGCTCGTGCCAACCAAGCTACCTAACCCGGATTTGTCATGGGAAACCACAACAAAAGCCGAATTGGGCCTCGAATTGCAATTTTTAAAAGGTCGTATAGCATTTACAACCGATTTTTACCGCAACCGTACCACCGGTGTTTTGGCCAACAGCGCACTCTCATTGGTTACAGGGTTTAGCTCCATTAATGAGAATATGCCGGCAACCGTTCAAAATGCCGGCTTTGACGCATCCCTCACAACAACCAATTTCAAGAACAAAGATTTTTCGTGGAGCACCACCTTTCTTTTCACCCGCGATCGTAACAAATTGCTAAGGTATCCTAACCTGGCAACTTCGCCATATGCAAACGAATATGTTATAGGGCAACCTGTAGATATTTCCAAGGTGTACCGTTTTGGCGGTGTAAACCCACAAACCGGTATTTACCAGTTTTATGGCGCTAACGGCCAGATCACTCCCGCTTTAAATTCCGTTACAGACAAAACAGTGCTCATAAACGTCGACCCTGATTTTTACGGCTCAATCCAGAATAATATTTCTTATAAGCAATTTTCGCTTAGCTTTTTGTTCAGGGGTATAAAGCAGAACGGCAGAAACGCTTTTTATAACATTGGTATAATACCGCCGGGTTTTGTGGCAAACAATAACTACAATACATTGGTGCTCAATCACTGGCAAAAACCCGGCGATGTAACCAATATTCAGCGCTATGGCACCAGCATCTTTTTGCTGCTTGCTCAAAATAATGCCGTACAAAGTAATGCCGCTTATGGAGATGCTTCCTATATCCGCTTACAAAATGTGTCGCTTAGTTATACGCTGCCTAAAAACGTTGTAAGTAAAATGCACATGCAAAATCTGCAGGTGTTTTTACAAGGCGAAAATATGTTCACCATTACCGGTTACAATGGTATAGATCCAGAAAACCAAAGTGCGTACTCGTTACCGCCGTTAAGGGTAATGACCGCAGGTTTACGTTTAACCCTTTAATACCTAAAGAACAATGAAAAAACAATATAACTATATAAAAAATGCAACAATTTTAAGCTGCATTGCCGGCATTGTTACGGCAAGCGTTTTAACAAGTTGTAAAAAAGTGATAGATGTTGGCCAGCCAAAAACCCTCATCAATACTGCCAACATTTATTTATCAAACTCCACTGCCGAAGCGGTAGTTTCGGGACTTTATGCAAACCTGGCTTCAACCGGGCATATGTACAATGGGTCAGGAAGCCTTACTATACAACAAGGTTTGGCCGCGGATGAACTGAAAGATTATTCTTCATCGGCAACCGGTACTACCATGTTTTATATCAATGCACTTAACAGCAACAACACCTATTACTGGCAGGAAATTTTCTCTGAGCTGTTCACCTGTAATTCGGCCATCGCAGGTTTAACTTCGTCTACGGCCCTGAATCCGGCCATACAGCAGCAACTGATCGGCGATATGAAGTTTGCAAGGGCGTTTATCTTTTTTAACGCGGTTAACTTGTATGGCGATGTACCGCTGGCGCTTAGTACCGATCCGGCTGTGAATAATGTCATTAGCCGTTCACCCGCCGCCACGGTTTTAAACCAGGTCATCCAGGACCTGACCGATGCACAGAACCTGTTACCCGATAACAAGTATGTAACACTGGCCAACGGCACACCTACCGATCGCTTTTTGCCCAATAAACAAACTGCAAGCGCGCTGCTGGCAAGGGTGTACCTCTACATGAAGGACTGGAAAAATGCCGAAACCCAGTCTTCAAACGTGATCAGCGCATCTTCGTACGTGCTGGAGCCCGTGCTCACCAATGTTTTCTTAAGGACCTCGCGCGAGACGATATGGGACCTGCAGCCAATATCGGCCACCTCGGCCAATGGCGATGCCTATTCGCTTATCATGACCGGTGTGCCCAATGGCATTGTAAACGTATATGCTTTGAGCCCTAACCTGCTAAGCGCGTTTGAAAGCGGAGATAAACGGTTTACAAACTGGGTTGGTCAAATTCAATCCGGCACAACCACTTATTATTTTGCTTATAAATACAAGCAGAATACCGTTACGGGCACTTCGGGTGTTACCGAATACCCAATTATGTTCAGGTTGGCCGAACAATACCTCATCCGCGCCGAGGCACGTGCCGAGCAGAACAACCTGGCTGGTGCAGAAACTGATCTGGATGCGATCCGGACCAGGGCGGGCTTGGGCAACACAACGGCTACAAACCAAACTGACCTGTTAAATGCCATTTATCACGAGCGGCAGATCGAACTGTTCCTCGAATCTGGCCATCGCTGGTTCGACCTGAAAAGAACAGGTCAGTTAGACGCTGTGATGAATATTGTTGCACCACAAAAGGGCGGTGCATGGAGCCCGTACAAAGCATTGATACCGATACCGGCGTCAGAGATCAGCACCAATCCTCATCTTACACAAAATCCAGGATATTAATCGGTTATAACACTGGCCGTTCATTGACCTGATTATGCATGAACGGCCGGTTTATTCAAATCTTTTATCTGCTTATATTTTTAAATTAATGAAATTAAAGAAAACAAACATACCGGTATTCTTAACGGTAGGACTATTGGTATTAGGAAGCAGCACAACGTGGGGCCAGAAAAAATCAAAAGCCGCCAAAACGCCTGCAACCACTGACACGGCAAAAGAAAAAAGTTTGGCGCAACTTGCTGCAGCAAAACCGGTCACCACTGTTAAGCCCTATAAGGAAATTGTGCCCGCAACAGCCAAAACCATGAAAAGCTTTATCACGGTACACCTTGTTGCAGACCGGTATCTTTTTGAAATACCGGATTCGATGATAAAGCGGGATATATTGATCGTAACACGTGTAGACAAAAACCCGGCGGGGTTAGTGTTGCCGCTGGTAAATATAGGCTACGCAGGCGATGAGGCCGGAAAAGCTGTTATAGCGTTTGAAAAGATCCCTGGCGATAAGATAGCATTGCGCTCACTCGTTTTTAAAGAGTTTGCAAACGATACTACGCAGAATGGATTGGCGAAGTCATTGCAGGGCAGGACCTATCAATCTATTTTAGGCACATTCCCCATCAAGGCTATTAATAAAGATGCCAATAGTACGGTGATCGATCTCACAGACTTTATTAACGCCGATAATAACGTAGTTTCATTTGGCGAGCCATTTGTACGTAGTTTTTTGGCAAATCTTATTATGGATCGCTCTTACATCGATAACATACAGGCTTTTCCTAACAATATCGAGATAAAGGCGGTAAAAACATACAATATGAAGCCCACTCCGCTGGGTGGTACGCCTCCGCCGGTTTCATATGAATTTAACAATTCACTGGTGCTGCTGCCAAAATTGCTCATGAAACCGCGCATTGCCGACCCAAGAATAGGCTTTTTTAGCAATGCTTATGTTGATTTTGATGCGAACCCGCATGGTGTAGCTACAACTGCATATATATGGCGCTGGCGTATGGAACCTCGTGACGAGGATATGGAAAAATATAAACGTTGTGAGTTGGTTGAGCCTAAAAAACCTATCGTGATATACATAGACCCTGCGACGCCAAAAAAATGGGTGCCATACCTGATACAAGGAATAAACGACTGGCAGGTAGCTTTTGAAAAGGCGGGCTTTAAAAACGCTATTATGGGTAAGGAAGCACCGGTTGGCGATTCGACCTGGAGCCTTGAAGATGCGCGCCATTCGGTTTTAGTTTACAAACCGTCGGACGTGCCGAATGCCAGCGGCCCTAACATTAACGATCCGCGCACCGGCGAAATACTGGAAACGCATATTAACTGGTACCACAGTGTGATGACGCTGTTGCAAAACTGGTATACTATACAAGCCGGCGCCATTGACCCGCGTACACATAAACCAGACCTGGATGATGAATTAATGGGCCAGTTAATAAGGTTTGTTTCCTCTCATGAAATTGGCCATACACTTGGCCTGATGCACAATTTTGGTGCTTCTTCAACCGTACCGGTAGCTAATCTGCGCAATAAGGCCTGGGTTGAAGCACATGGGCATACGCCTTCTATAATGGATTACGCGCGTTTTAATTATGTGGCGCAACCTGAAGATCATATCAGCGAAAAAGGCATATTTCCGCGAATTGGCGATTATGATAAATGGGCAATTGAATGGGGGTACAGGCTGATACCGGATGTCAAAACAGCTGTAGACGAAAAACCGATATTGAATAAGTGGCTGGTTGACAAACTGGCCTCGGGTAAACAGTATTTTTATGGCAGCCAGGTAGACCCTATTACCAACGACTTTGGTAACAGTCCCAACCTCGATCCGCGTGACCAAAGCGAAGACCTCGGTGACGATGCCATGCTGGCCAGCACGTATGGTATTAAAAACCTGAAAAGGATAGAACCCCACCTGATAGAGTGGCTGACGAAACCCGGCGAGAATTATGATCATGCGGGCAATGCATATAAAGAGTTGATTACCGAGTACCAGCGCTTTATGGGCCATGTGTTAAAAAATATAGGTGGCCTTTACGAAACTCCTAAAACGATTGAACAACCAGGCCCTGAATTTGCTGTGGTAGAAAAAGTAAAACAGCAACGTGCTATGGCTTTTTTACAGCAGCAACTGTTCACCACACCTTACTGGCTGGTAGACGATAAACTATACAATGTTAGCCAGACAGATTTCGGTATGGTGACCAAAATACAAAAACAGGTATTGCTGGCCTTGCTTAGCAGCACGCGCATAAGTATGCTGATAAGTGAAGAAAATTCATACCCCGGCAAAGCCTATACTGCTACGGAAATGCTGCACGACCTGCATAAGGGCATCTTCTCTGAATTAGCTACAGGGAAACCGGTTAGCGTTTATCGCCGGGATTTGCAAAAAACTTACGTTGAAGGTGTAATAGCATTGCTAAGTACAAAATCTTCTGAAGTATATAGTGATGAATTGTCTATTGCAAAAGCACATGCCAAAATGCTTGAAGCTGAATTTAGAAGGACGGCTGCACACACAGCAAGCGGAATGACACGCGACCATTTTGCCGACCTTGCTGAGCGCCTTGATATGGCACTACATCCTAAATCATAGTTATTTTCGAAAGTATTAAACCCGTTTTTATATAAAAAACGGGTTTAATACTTTACGGATACCAGCAAACTTAGCTGGCAGGATTGCATGAGATAGCTACCGCCAGGTAGTTATATATCGATCTTCAAAACACGATGGTTTGAAGTTACATACAATTCTTTCTCATCAGCCGACAGGCTTAAGTTTGATGTAAGGTCATTGATCCTGATTCGCCCAAGCACTTTGCCTTTCTTGTCAAAAACCCAAAGCCCGCCCGGACCGGCCGCAAATACAATACCCTGCCGGGTTATTTTTAAACCGTCGGGCATGCCAATCGCTTTCTTAGAAGCAGCATTGGCATTATAAAATATGCGGCCATGAGTGAAATTTCCGTTCTGATCAATATCATAGACGTACCAGTAAACTTTGGTTGAATCTGAATTGGAGATAAGAATAGTTTTATCGCCGGGGAAGAAGGCAATACCATTTGGCCGGGTCAGCGTATCAACCAATAAGGTGATCTTCCCGGTTTTAGAGATCTTGTATACTCCCTGGTAGGGCGCTTCCTTTAGCGGATCTTTTGCATTTTTCTCCAGGCCGTAAGGCGGGTCGGTAAAATAGATGTCGCCGTTTTTGGCAAAGGCAAGATCATTTGGACTATCAAACTTTTTTCCTTTGTAACCAGCAGCTATTTTAATGAATTTTGGTTTCGGATGATCAAGCGGCGCGTCCATAATTGATACCACTCTGTCTCCATCCTGGCAGATGACCAACTGGCCGCGTATGTTTAGCCCTAAACCATTTGAGCCCAATTCGCCGCCGCGGGGGGTCTTACCGGTATAGCCGGATGGGCTTAAATAAACCTGTTTCCCTTTTTCCTTCGTCCATTTGTAAATCACGTTTTTCTTCACATCCGAAAAAAGGAACATCTTGTATTTATCTACCCAAACCGGCCCTTCGCTCCACAAAAAGCCTTCAGACAGTATTTGGGCTTTGGCATTCTTACTGACGATAGTATTAAACTTCGGGTCGAGTGGCTCTAAAGTCATCAGCGGTTTGGTTGACTGCGCATAACTTTGAACATATACCAAACTGAATACTGCACAGCATACGAATAGTTTTTTGATATCTGTCATAACAAATTGTTGCTATTGTGAGTCAATAGTTAATTCAGCCGGGAAAAGCCCATCACATTCTGCCTTTACAACTATGCGGCCCGCCTTTCCGCCAGCCATCACCATAATTGGCGCAATACCGGCGTCGGCCGAGTTTACTGTTTTACCAATTATTTCGGCAGGACCGGTTACCGAGAACCTGATCGGAAAACCAGCATCGGGGAAGGTCGTTCCGTTCTTATCAGTTATGTAGGCGTAAACAAATATCGCATCTTTGCAGCCGGCTTTGAGCGCTTTGCCACTGAGATCGGCCTTCAATACAATTTTGTTGGATTTGATAGGCGTTGAAACCTTGGAAGCAACCACCTGCTTACCGCCGATAAAACCGGTAGCCACTAAAGTACCGGCTTCATACTGCGGCACATGGAATGTAAATGGCGGGTGGACTAAATTGTTATCATTTCGCCCTGTATCCGGTTTTTGCCTGGCTATCAGTTTGCCGTTCAATTTTAGTTCTACCTCGTCGCAATTGCTGAATATCTTAACATTGTTATCCGAAGAATTATACCAGTAAGTGGCAATAAACAGCATGGGCTGGCTTTTGTCCGCATCAACCTGACTCTGGTAAAAATAGAAGGAGAATTTAGGTATCCTGAAAATATCCATAATACCCGACATTTCAAGGTCACTGGCATAACCGCGTTTATAGTCGAACATCAGCCAGTTTGCATCACCTATTATTCGGCCGTTCAGGTCATCGTTATGTGCTTCCTGGAAATTCAGCGCTTGCTGTAACAGACGTTCTTCGCCATAATCACGGATCTGCCTTGAGGATTTTTCCTCTTTCGTGAGGTCACTGTATTCTTTTTGGTTAAAACCGGCGTTCAGGGCATAATATTCCCAATCGCCGTATTCGGCTAACAATAGCGGTTTGTCCTTGCTGTATTTTTTCCAGTAGTCAGGTTTTTTAAGATGCTGGCGTGCAGGGTTAAATACATCATAGGCATAATCTTGCCAGCCGCTGCTGAACACGTCTTTGTACGGCAGTTCGTGGTGTACAATGCGGGCGGAACTGTCCATAAAAGCTTTACTCATGTTGGTTTCGTTAAGCGACGCCTCCCACAAAACTACCGAGGTATGGTTGCGGTCGCGGTGGATCATGTCCCTTATGGTTTGATAACTGTTGTGCTGAAATTCATTATTGCCAAAAAACTGCCAGCCCGGTATGGCATCCATTATCATCACACCAAGCTCGTCGCAGGCGTCAAGAAAAGCAGGTGATGGCGGGTAGTGGGAGCAACGTACAAAATTAAAGCCTGCACTTTTGATCTTGTAAGCATCGCGGTATTGGGCGTTATCAGATAAAGCGTAGCCGATGTATGGGTATTCCTGGTGGCGGTTGGTGCCCCTTATCATTAGCTTTTTACCATTCAGATAAAAGCCATCCGCCTGAAATTTAAAGGTTTTGATGCCTGTACGAAGCGTTTGCTCATCAACAACAGCACCATCACGTAATACCTGAACTTTAAGCGTATACAAATAAGGCACCTCCGGCGACCATAATTTGGGATTACTAATGGTTAAACTTTGCTCTGTAATGCCGTTGTGTTTAATGGTTACGGGCAATGACGTGGTATTTGCTACCAAATTACCCTTAGCATCCATCAAGCTAAGTTTCACACTCATATTTTGCGGTGCTGTGCCATCGTTATCCACATCCGTTTTTACGATCATTTTTGCCGAGGCGTCGCTTACATCCTCGTAGTGCAGCATAATGCCGCCTGCTGCCTCACGATGCGCTTCAACTGCATCGCTGATGTGCAGTTTGTTCTTTACTATCAACCAGGCATTCCGATAAATGCCGCCATAATAATTGAAATCGAGGTCTTTTATGGGTTTTGCCGGCGGGATAACGGGGCTGTCCTGGTTATTTAGTTTGATGAGCAAACAGTTGGGTTTGCCCAATACAACTGCATTTGATATATCGATGCAGAAGGGTAGGAACCCGCCTAAATGTTTGTAAACGTGTTTGCCGTTGAGGTATACATCAGCCTCGTGCATGGCGCCATCAAACTGAAGGGCTATGTATTTATCCTTAGTCGTTAACGGTACGGTAAAATATTTGCGGTAATAGCAAGTGCCCTGCCATTGTTCCTTTACCTTTTGCACCGGTTCTATATGCGCGGTGTGGGGCAGCATAACCTTTTCCCAGGTAACACCGGTAGTAATTTTATTGCTTAGCTTTTTAGCGGCGTTTGCGGTGTCAATGTCTTTCACAAATTGCCAGTCGCCATTAAAGTTGGTTACAGGCGATTGCTGCGCACTTACTTTTATTGAACAGCCGATTATAAATAAAAAGCCGATAATGTATTTTTTCATGTATTGGGTATAAGGATATAATAATTATTTCTCAAGCAGCACAGATTCTACTTCTACTCCGTATGGTTTACCTGGCTCATCGGCATCATTTACGGTGGTAATTTCCAGCTTATCCAGTTTTTGAACACTTAATCCGCTGTATGATGCCGGTTTAAACCATAAAGCCTGGAAACCCGGATACGGCCGTGGTAATGATAATAATGAATCAGGCTTGAAAGCTGAAAGTGGTATTTCGATATCCTTATACTGATCGGTCAGGTCGATATAAGCGGCGTAGGATGACGCATCATTGGTTATCAGGGCGATGCGCAATTTGCCGGCTTCCCCGGTTTGCATACGTGCCCTCAGTGTAACTTTGCTGTAGTTTGCAACCTCGGGTAAACGGTCCTTTAGCTTGCCGCCAATGTAAAGCTGCAATCCCATCTCCTGGCTTTTGCGTGTACTTTGTACCGAGGCTTTGAATGCCAGTTGGCCGGTTTGTTCGCCGCTGATAAATTGCGCCCCGGTACCACGGCCGTAGCTCATAGAGAAAGTATTTGCAAATTCTCTGTCGGCAGTGGCGTTGAACAGGCTGAGATTGCCATCGGGCGCGGCTACAAAGGTTTGCCAGCTATCGGTATTCAGATAATCCCAGGCAGTGGGGTCGCCTTCATGACCTCCGGGGAAGGAAAGGTACTTATCATGCTGCTGTACCTGGATAGTATAGGATAAAGTGCCTGATGTTACCAATTCTGCAGGAACGGTTGCACTATAATCATAAACGGTGTTGGCCGTCATCGGGATAGTCATAGGCCTGCCGTAGGCCCTGCCCACTATTAACGTAACTTTATCATCAGTACCAATATTTATCACTTTGGCGTTGATGGTAATGGCTTTCCCGGCAGTCACTTCAACCGGTGGCGTATGCCGCACAAAAGGCTCGTGACTGAAAGGCTGCGGCGCTACAAACTCATTTAAACCAAGGTAACCAACCATTTTGTCAGCTGTCCATTTTGCGGCTGAATGACCTTTCTTAATTAACAAATAGGTGCCCGGTTTAATGGTGAATGAACCGTTGGTGGCTGTTGTGGTATAAGCGTTACCGATATTAATAGCTTTGATATCGAAATCGTTCCCAATATCATTCAAGCTGATCTGCATAGACTGATCTGCCCATTGAATATGCACAACTTCGCGCTGCGGCGATGGTTTTGCAAAAGGATCGCGTACGGTGATGGCATCAGGCATTACTTCCAGCCGCCAAACGTCATTTTCCAGTTTATCGGCAAAGTATGCACCGTAACCTTTGTAGTTAATTATCGGCGATGAGCCCACACCGGCTATGTGCTGCAGCTTTGCCGGGTTTGACGGAGCAGTAGTTGTCGTGCCTGAATAATAAAACTCATCCGGGGTGTTCATCTCGCTCATGTTGGCATTATAGCTTACGTGGTAGGCATCAAAAATGCTATCGGCAGGATAAGTGCCATAATCCTTACGTGGCATTAAGTGGAACGCTCTGCTGGCAATTAAATAACTGATGGCTTTTGGCGGCGTATAGGCTAAGTTGAGGTAATGAGTTTGGTACTCAGTATTGGCGTAAGCATTGCCCATGGGGTCATAAGCAAACTGGGTGATCCACTGAAAGCCTGCTTGCTTAAAGCTGCGGGCTACAGCAGGGTAAATGCAGGACTGCAGTACATCGGCAGCATCAAACTCGTATACCATACGGGCTTTGTTCTTAAACTCGGGGATGGTATCAAAAGGAATATGATAACGATCTACATTCGGTAAAAAGTTGCCTTTTTGCTCATGCCCGGCAACTAATCCAGTCGGATACCATTGAAAACTGAAACCGTTAACGCCTGATTTTGCAACTGCATCGGCATAAAAAGGATTTTGGCTAATGTTATAAAATAGCGGCTTTGTCCAACCTGCGCCGCGTGCTGCGGCTATTAGCCGGTTAATGTAGGCGGTTACGCCGCTTTTGGGCCCGTTGTGCGCAGGTTCATTGTTCAGCTCGGCGGCAATAATAAAAGGTTCGTCCTTATAGCTGGCTTTGGTATAGGGGTTTACATGCAGCAAAAGCTGGTTAATGTATTTCTCCTGTGCTTTAATGGCAGTTTCATTGGTGCCCGCATGTTCCTTACCGTAAACAGCTGAAAATCCGTTCGATTTCAGGTCTTTCTGAGGATAGCCATCTCCATAAAAAGCCTCGAGCGTAATGATGATCTTTACATTGCGTTGTTTAAGGCGGTACAACAGGTAATCGAATAATTTCAGGTGTTCATTATCGATGAGGTTACCGGTAGAATCGCTTATCTCCGTATCCCATATATGCACCCTGAAGGCATCCACGCCAATACGGGCCATATGGTAGGTGTCTTCGTCAATTTCCTTTTCAATGTCTTTATTCAGCGCTTTCATGGAGCGGTAACCATAGGCAAAAGGCACGGTATAATTAACGCCGAACAGGTAAACTTCGGTTTTATCCTTTGTCCAGCGCATGCGGCCCTGGCTATCGATGTACATTAAATTGGTGGTTTGCGCTTGTGTTTTGTAAGTGCAGAAAAGGAGTAGTAGTAATAATGCGAGTATAAATGGTTTCATATTCGGACGGCTTTGGTACGCAATTCGTTTAGTATCAAATTAGTAAAAATAAAGTGCTGCCAATGAAGCGCAGCACTTTATTTTTAAAATGAATAAGGCTATATATTATTGAGCATAACCCGGGTTTTGTTTAATAACGCCGTTACCCTGTATCATTACATCACTTGGAATAGGGAACAAGGTCATGTATGATTGAGCAGAGGTTTTGCCGCGGGCAAGAGCGTTTGATATCAGTTGTCCCTGCCTGATCAGTTCCTGTCTGCGGGTGCCTTCGCAATAAAGCTCTTTGCCTTCTTCGTCAAGTAATGCCGAGCGGAAGGTAGCTTGTGTCATACCCGAAAAGTCGGTAACCCCGGCACGTTCACGTACAAGGTTCACGTACTGGTAAGCATCATTCGGGCCGCGTTGTTCGTTTATGGCTTCAGATAGGTCAAGCAATACTTCCGCATAGCGAAACACCACCACATCCAGGCTGTAGCCAGGGCCATCGCCCGTTATACCTGTGTATTTTACCGGTATAGCGCCCCTTAAACCGCTTGCCTGGTTTACGGTTTGGCCGCTGCTGCTTATGTAGGAGGAGATGATGGTGGCTTTGCGTTTATCAGTATTATCAAATTTATTGTAGAAAGCCCATGGCATGTAATAGCCTGCCCATCCCGGTCCGCGAGTAATAAGGGTTGACGACGCAAAATCACCCGGCAACACTTCCTGCACCCAGTAGTTAGGGCTTGCACTGTTGGTTGGCACGGCGTATATCAATTCATTATTTTGTTTTACGTTGAAAACATCGGCATAATTTGGCATCAGGCTGTAACCCATGGCCACAATAGTTTTTGCTGTGGCTTCTGCCTTATCCCATTGTTTGGTGGTCATATAAATTTTCAGCAACAGCATTTGGGCAACACCTTGCGACATGCGGCCCCAATTGGCAGCATCGCTGTTATATTTAGCAGGCAAATTAGGTATGGCCGAGGTCAGATCGCTGATCATCTGCGCAGTGTAAGCGGCATCGGTAGGGCGTGGCGCTATAGTAAGATTAGCCAATGTAGTCGGGTCTGTTTCTGCATTTACCGGGCCATAAAAATCATACAGCGTAAACATCAGCCAGGCACGCAGTACTTTGGTTTCGGCAATGTATTTATTTTTAATATCATCGCTAACGCTGGTTACTTTCTGGATGTTTGCGATAACGTCTGTTGCTTTTGCCACGTAGCTGATGTACGGATAGACCGAATTGCCTAAATCCTGGTAAGTAGCCGGGCCCCAGGTAAAGTTGGTAATGTTCTGGTCCCAATCGGTGCCGGCCTCATCGGTACACATCATACTTTTTAGCAGGTAAGTTTTGATGTCAGCATTGTAAAGCGATGCCGATTGCTGGCCGTTGCCTAGGTCGGTTTGGTCCCAGTTAGAGGAGAACGGGCTGTAAATAACAACTACTGCCGCATTAATATCCGACTCGGTTTTGTAGAAGTTGCTTGGTGAAATTTGACTGTAGATCTTCGTGTTCAGCGCTTTTTTGCAGCCCGAGCCTGCTACAACAAGCACAATGCAGCTTAATAATAGTACGGTGTACTTTGCTAAGCTATCCGGTTTGTTTTTAAAGTTTTTCATTTAATTTATGATTTAATATTTTTTAGAATGTAGCGTTTACCCCAAAGCTGGTTGATGTTGCCAGTGGATAAGGGTTGGTTTCAGTATATTCAGGATCGTATCCTTTATAGTTGGTGATAACGGCCAGGTTTTGCAGATCCACAAAAAGACGTATTGATTTAATGGTTGAACTGTGGATAGGTAGCCTGTAGCCCAGCGTTACATTTTTAAGGCGAAGGAAATTTACATTCTGGCCGTAAAAATTATTAACAGCAGTTGGGTTGTTGCCTGTGTACGGGTTAGCTGCATAGCCCGGATAGATACCATTCAGGTTATCGGCACTGAAAATATTGGCAGCGCCTACCAGTGTATTGTGCGGACGGGTTGAGTCGTTAATAACTGTCGGGTCGTAAAAACCGGAGTAATTATTTACTTCATACATACCAAAACTGCCGTACATGAACACATACAGATCGAAGTTTTTGTAGCTGAAGGTGTTGCCGAAGCCTAATGAAAATTTAGGATCGGGATTGCCTAATTTTACTACGTCGTTAATATCTAATTTACCATCGCCATTCTGGTCTTTGTAAATAATATTACCCAGGTTGGCGTTAGGCATGTACGATGGTTTTTCGCTGGCCGAATGTATAATACCGTCTGTTTGCCAGCCATAAACTTCGCGGATGTTGTCATTTGCGCCGATGTACGATGCAAGGGCTACTTCAGGGTTTCTTTGTACCCAGTAGTTTCTGTATGAAGATATGTTAAAATTGGTAGTCCATTTAAAATCACCGCTTTTGAAGTTTTGAGTCAGTATAGAAAACTCGATGCCAGTACTGCGGGTTTCACCTACGTTTGTTAAAACCTTGCCTACCTCGTTATTTACTGGCAGCGGGTCAAAATCTATCAGGTCCGAAGCTGTTTTTTCAAAAATATCCAATGAACCGGTTATGCGGTCATGAAAGAAACCATAGTCCAAACCCAAATTGAGGGTTTTATCGGTTTCCCATGTAAAGTGGTTATTAGCGATCTGGGTGATGCCAATACCGGGGTAGTAGGTGCTGCCGATCACAAATATTGGCCCTGCTGAACCATATAATGCTACCGGAGTTAAACCATTTATGGTTGAGTTACCCGACGTGCCATAACCTGCGCGTAATTTAAGATTTGATACAGTGTTTGAGTTTTTCATGAAATCCTCCTGGTTAATACGCCAGCCGAGCGATATGCCCGGGAAAAAGCCGAACTGTTTGGTTGCAGCGAAATTGCTCTGGCCGTCATCACGACCGGTTACAGTCAGAATGTACTTGTCTTTATAAGAATAATTAGCCCTGAAATACCCTGATACTTTGATCAGGTCGGGAGAGCGCGCTGAAAAATCAAAGCTTTGATCTTTATTACTGGCCAGGCCAACATCATAAAACCCGGTGGCATCGGTTGGGAAACCAACAGCCTCAAGCCCATAGCCATAGCTTATGCTTTTGTAATAACCAACACCGCCAACAACTGATAAATTGTTATCACTGTTGAACTTTTTGTTATAGGTAAGGTATGATTCAGCGCTGTAGTTCTCGATATGATTGGTAGCCAATTGCGCCATGCCTTGCGGTAACTGGTAGTTTTGCGCTTTTACAGGCAGGAAAAATTGCAGGTCGCTGGTTTGTTTATCAACGCCGACTACAGTATTCCATTTCAGGTCATTAGTGATCTTAACCTCCAGGTTTGGTGATACGATGAACCTGTTTGTATTGGTTTTATTTTGAATGATCAGGAAAGCAGCAGGATTCGTGATAATGTTATCATAGCTTTTGGTATATGAGCCATCAGAATTATATATACCGATGTTGGGCGCAAATGAATAAGCGGCCTGCAGCTCGTTGTATTTTTCGGCGCCGCCGCTGTTAGTACCGGTGGCAGCGTTATCACTGTTGATCTGGCTAAAGGTCATGTTTAACGATAACTTTACGCTGTTGCTGATTTGCTGGTCGACATTCAACCTGCCTGAATAGCGTTTAAAATCCGAATTTTGCAATACGCCTACGTTATCGTAGTAATTGAATGAAGAAAATACCTTGGTTCTTTCATTGCCGCCAGAAACGGAAATGTTCTGTTCATCAACCGAGCCATTCCTGATGATCTGGTTCAGCCAATCAGTACCTGTACCGGCCGAAGCAATCTGCTGAGAAGTAAAAAGCGGGGTAAACGCAGGTGCTGTTGCCGGGTCAGCGTTACCATAAGGCGCCAAATTGTTATCAAACAAATATTTATCGTGTGCAAGCCTTACTTGTTGCGTTTCAAAACCGGTTGCATCTAAAAGGTCGAAATAGCTTTTTGGATGCTGTAAAGTGTAGCTGCCGCTGTAATTAACTGTAGCAACGCCGGCCTTACCTCTTTTTGTGGTAACTAATATCACACCGTTTGCCGCTGCCGCACCATAAATTGCTGTTGCGCTGGCATCTTTAAGTACGGTTACCGTCTCAATATCAGACGGGTTGATGCTGGCCAGCGGATCCTGGTCAACACCACCATAAAAACCGATGTCCTTGTCATTGATTGCCGGTACTGCAGAGGCATTGGCCGAAATGGGCACACCATCAATAATATACAATGGCGCGTTCGACGCATTTGGCGAAAGTGACCCCCTGATGGTTATGTTTAAACCGCCCCCTGGCTGTGCGCTCCTTGTTTCCAGGTTTAAGCCTGCTGCCTGGCCCTGTAAAATATTGTTGATGGATGTTTGGGCGGTTTGCGGCAGATCAGAAGTTTTTACGGTAACTACCGAGCCGGTAACATCCTTCTTGCTGGATGTACCATAACCCAAAACTACCACCTCGTTCAACGCTTTGTTGTTTTCGGTAAGCTGAACATTAACATTTGTACGGGCGCCTATGGCAACTTCTTGTGTTGTATAACCTAAAGAGCTGAAAATAAGCGTTGCATCGGCGCTGTTTATTTTTAAAGTAAAAACGCCGTTTGCGTTGGTGCTTACGCCGTTTGTGGTGCCTTTAACCATAACGGACACACCGGGTAATTTTTCGCCGCTGGCAGCGCTTACTGTGCCTGTAATAGTTCTTTGCTGGGCGAAAGCAGCAACTGAAAAGAATAGCTGGATGAACACTAATAAAGGCCAGCGCCTTTTAAACAAAAAAGTAAAATTTTGCATAATTATTGGATTTAAATTGGTAAACAGTAAGTGTCGGGAGTACTTTTAAAACGTTCGCGTTTAGAAATGTAAACCAGACATTAATTGGTTAAGCAAATCACCGATATTTTAAATAATATGATTTGTCCTAATCATCTTATATTTTGTTCAATCGGTTTTTTATGGAATATGATGCATGGCAGGGCTGCCTTTGTTGAGTAATTATCTATAACTTTATTCTAACAGGCTTAAAAAGCCGGCCAATTATAAAACACTTCAATAAGCATTTATACTGTATGGTTAAGCCTTTCAACTTTGTTTCAGGGAACAGTTTGTCTGTACGTTGCTGTACTATAAGGCTTTATATAATAATAGCTATTATACTTGCTGCACCGGGTTTATTGTGCGCACAAACGCTCAACCTTAAATTTAAGCACATAAGCATAGGGCAGGGGCTATCAAACAGTACTATCGAGGCCATTTACCAGGATAATGAAGGCTTTATGTGGTTTGGTACCAGGGACGGATTGAATAAATATGATGGCTACCGGTTCTGGGTGTTTAAAAACGATACCGCCAGCAGAACCAGCATAAGCGATAACTATATAAAATGCATTAACGAAGATTCGGGGCATAATTTATGGGTAGGCACCACCGATGGATTAAACAGGTTTGATGCTTATAAGAATACCTTCACAAGGTATGCGCATAACCCATTGAACAAGGGTAGTTTGCCGGGCAATAATATTAATTGCATATATAAATGCAAGGATGGCTCGTTGGTAATTGGTACCAATGGCAGGGGATTAAGTTTTTTTGATAAGGCCAAAAACGATTTCAGACATTTTGGAAATACGGATAACGGCCCCAACTCCATTAATAATTACGAGATCAATGGTATTTTCGAGGATGATAAGGGGGATTTTTGGGTAGCTACCGATAAAGGTGTCGGCTTATTTAATAGTCGTGCAGGAACCGTTAGCATGGCTTTTAACCTCAACGGCGATGCTTCATTCAGGATCAGTTATCCATCCGGGCATATTCAGCAGGATAAGCTTGGGAACATTTGGATAGGCACCACAAATGACGGACTGGTGATGGTAAATTTAGAAACCCACGTTTTTAAGCATTACCTGCATAATGATAAAGATCCTTATAGCCTCAGCACCAATCTTATCAGAAGTTTGCTGGTTGATAATAAAGGTAACATATGGGCTGGAGGGATAAACGGCAGCCTTGACCAGTTTGAGCCATCCAGGGATCAGTTTATGCATGCCGAAAACGAGCCGAACAACAGTTTAAGCCTTTCACAAAAAACAGCATCGGCACTCTTTCAGGATAATCAGAATAATTTATGGATCGGCACTCATCGCGGCGGCGTGAATTTTTATGCACCGCTTGCAGATAAATTCAAACTGTTTCAGCAGGGCGCATCCCAAAACAGCCTTAGTTATAATGATGTGAAATCATTTTATGAAGACGGAGAAGGCAATATCTGGATCGGTACTGATGATGAAGGCCTTAACCTATACAATAAAACAACCAATAATTTTACCCATTACAGGTATAATGCGTATGATAACCGCAGCATTAGCTCAGATGCTGTATTAAATATAATGGAGGATAGAGAGAAGCGCCTCTGGATCAGCACCTGGGGCGGCGGCCTGAACCTGATGGACAGAAAAAGCGGCACTTTTACCCACCTGGTGAATAAGCCCGATGATGCCAATTCCATCAGCTCAAACTATGTACAAGCTACGTTAACGGATAGCGAGGGTGATTTTTGGGTAGCAACCTATTACGGCGGGCTTGATTTGTTTAACCCGGCAACACGTACATTTAAAAGGCTTATCAACACCATGAATGGCCGGGGAAGCTTATATGGCAATAACATTATTGCGCTAAATGAAGATAACGACAAAAACCTCTGGATAGGAACCGATGATGGCGGCTTAAACTGTTACGATCTGATTAATAAAAACTTTTCGCATTATTTCATCAATGGCAATAAAATGCCTGATATAAGGGTAATATTTACCGACAGTAAAGGCCGGGTTTGGGTAGGGCAGGCAGGTTTATACCTGTTTAATAGGGCACAAAATAAGTTTAGCATCTATACCGAAAAGGGCGGCCTCTCAAACGAATTTATAAAGGGTATAACTGAGGATGATGCAGGCAACCTGTGGATAAGTACTTCAAACGGACTGACCAAATTTAATCCCGATACTCATGAAATAAAGAAATATAACGTTGCCGATGGCTTACAGGGACTGGAATTTGAAGCCGGTGCTTCTATGAAAACCCGCGACGGTGAAATGTATTTTGGAGGTATTAATGGCTTTAACCGCTTTTATCCAAAGGATATTAAAATAAACCATTACGTAGCGCCCGTATACATTACCGGGATGCAGGTTTTCAATAAGGACGTTTTTCCCGGCGAAGACAAATCGCCGCTGAAAAATGATATCAGCCTAACACACCAGGTCTCATTAAATTATAAGCAATCGGCCATATCCTTTGATTTCGCCATTTTAAACTACGCGGCTGCAGAAAATAACCAATATGCTTACAAATTGAAAGGATTTGACCAGGATTGGCAATACACCTCAGGCAGAAAGGCCATTTATACCAATTTAGGCCCGGGACATTATACCTTTTATGTAAAAGCGTCAAATAACGACGGTATATGGAACAATAAAAGCGCTTACGTTGAGGTGGATATAGAACCACCGTTTTGGTCGACATGGTGGTTTCGTTCATTCATTATCCTATCGGGGTTAACGGCTTGTTACCTGTTGCTGCGCTTTAAAAAGAACCTTGATCTGCACAAGATCGAGGAGAACAAGCGTGAGGAAATGCACAAGATACAACTACAGTTCTTTACCAATATATCACACGAGTTCCGTACACCGCTTAGCCTCATACTTGGCCCGCTTGAAAAAATAATGAATGAAGATAGCCGCCCGGTATTTAACCGTTATTATGATACCATTCACCGTAATGCAAACAGGTTGTTGATGCTGATAAATGAACTGCTTGATTTCAGAAAAGCTGAAAGCGGTTCGCTTAAGTTAAAAGTGATGCCGGGTAACCTTAATTTATTTATTGAGGAAGTTGCCGAAGATTTTCAAAACCTCGCTGCAGAAAAGCAGATCAGCTTGAATCTGCTGCTCCAGCGCAACCCGGGCGATGCATGGTTTGACCGGCAGATAATAGAGAAGATCATCATTAATTTGATCCATAATGCTTGCAAGTACACCAATGTAGGCGGCCAGATAACGGTTGAGCTTTATACACATCCATCACAATTTAGTACCGGGTACAAGTATTCAACGGTAATTAACAATAGCTATCGTGCAAAAAAATATGTTTATATACGCGTATCAGACAATGGCATAGGCATATCAAAAGATTCGATCCATCATTTATTCGAGCGCTATTATCGTATTACTGACGCGCATATGGGTTCAGGGGTCGGTCTTGCATTTGTAAAAAGCCTTATACTTATTCATAAAGGCAGCATACAGGCGTACAGCGAAAAAAATATCGGTACAGATTTTATCATCAGCATACCTGTGGATAAAGATGATTACTCAATTGATGAAAGATGGTTGAACAATGCCGATAATGGCGGCATACAATTGGAAAGCATCGGCGCGTTCCTGCATCAGAACCAGGAGAAAACAGATGGTGGCAGGATTGCACCGTTAGCGCTACCGGCAGACAGATCGCAAATGAGCAAAATACTCGTTGTGGATGATAATGAAGAGCTTCGAAACTTTCTGCACCATAGTTTGGATGAATTTTATAATGTTGTGGAAGCGGTTGATGGCATTGACGGCCTTGAAAAAGTAAAAGCTGAATTGCCGGATATGATCGTAAGCGACCTGATGATGCCGCGAATGAATGGCATTGAATTTTGTAAACAAATAAAGGCAGGAAAAGACACCGGCCAGATACCCTTCATTATTCTTTCGGCAAAGGATGCACTTGAGTCGAAGATAGAAGGAGCTGAGTCGGGCGCCGATCTTTATTTCCCTAAACCTGTAAGCATAAACCTGTTGTTACTTTCCATCCACAACATGTTCAGGCAGCGCACTACTCTGAAGGAAAGCCACATCAAAAACTATTTTTATGAGGCGCAGGAAACCACAGATGCCCAAAGTGACAATGCCTTTATGGAGCAGATGATAAAAGTTATTGAATCGCAACTAAGCAATGCCGACCTTGATGTAGACTATGTTTGCCGCGAAATGGGTATGAGCAAAACCAAACTCTACCACAAGATCAAAAAAGTTACCGGCCTTTCAATCGGCGAGTTTGTGCGTACTTTCAGGCTGAAAAAGGCAGCCGACATCATCGCACATGAAGATATTCTGCTAACCGACGTAATGTACCGGGTGGGTATACAAACGCAATCCTATTTCACCAAAGCCTTTAAAAAGGAGTTTGGCAAAACGCCTTCGCAGTTCTTAAGCGAGATAAAAACCGGCAGGAAAGCCGGATAAGCGCCGCTATTTAACCGGGCACAATGCAATACGGAAGCCGCGCCAGGCGCTATCCTCATTAGGCGGGTTAGTGGCCCTGTCGGCGCTGCGCTCATCATTAACACCGCTGCCAAAGCTTCCCCCGCGGTTCACTTTATATATGCCCGTCGCAGGGCCTTTTGGGTCGGTAATATGGCCGCCGGGATAAGGACCATACCAGTCGTAGCACCATTCCCACAAGTTGCCCAGCATATCATACAAGCCCCATTGGTTAGGTAATTTGCCCGCTACATTGCGCGAGCCTGTAACCGGGTTACCAAATCCCTTGCCGGTGTAATTTTTGCCGCTATTGTCGCCATACCATGCTATGCTGTCAGTGGTAGCGGTATAAATACCACCTTGGGTGCCTGCCCGGCAGGCGTATTCCCATTGTGCTTCGGTAGGGAGGGTGTATTCATATCCTTTGGGTAAACGATGTGCTGTATGTTCCTGCTCCGTCAGTTTTTTACAGAACGCCATTGCCTCGTACCAGTTTACAAAGTACATAGGCAATTCCTCGTTTTCATTCGCCAGCACCTTATCGGGATTATTTTTATCAAAGCTCATAAAATCACGTATCAGCATTTTTTTGCCCATAAAATCGTAGTGGGTGGTATCACTTAACAGCTTGTTTACTTTGTCGCGCACATTCATGCCGGTTACAGCTTTCCATTGGCCAATGGTAACCTCGGTTACGGCCATCCAATAGCCTTTGCTAAGCGTAACTACGGTTTGCGGGCCTTCGTCGGCTTTGCGGCCCGGTTCAGTTTCGGGGCTGCCCATGGTGAAAGTACCTGCGGGTATCCAGTTCAGCTTTAAATATGTATTAGCATTCAACGGCAATTGCCAGGCTTTGTCTTTGACTGGTTGCTGGGCATGTGCGGCAAATGATCCGCAAATGAAAAGCAGAAAAGTAATATGTATCAATAAGTTCTTCATAAAAAATCAGGTTTTGTAAGCAGTTGGTTTAAGCTTCGCTGAGCATAAAGATAAATAACCCGGCATACAAAAAAGGCCGCATCTGCAATGGCAACTCCCTGCACATTTTATGTTTTGGATTGGAAATATATCAGCGCACAGCAATGTCGAAGCATTAATGCAACTTTATTTTTCCTGAATGTTATTAATAATCAATATTTTACATCCAACAATCCCGGAAATTGTTATTAAAGCAATAGTTTTTAATAACTTCATACTCAATATTACAAGCCTGCCGTTTAGTGCCAAATAAAACGGATTGTACTAAATTTATATTCAATTGGACTATTGTTCAACATTAAATTGGCGGTTATTTGCTTTTAGAGAAGTATTTATTCCATTATAAGCCGATTTTAACAGTTTGTGATTTATAAAGCTGCAGCATGATGTATAAGTGATGTGCGGCATCATCAAAGAATCTGATATTTTAAACCATTAATAAACCAAATATGGCATCACCACAAAACAGGCGTTCCGCTATAAAAAATATACTTGCAGGTACTGCCGCTTTAGGCGCTTCGGGCGCTTTAAGCTCATTTGCAAAATCACCACAACAATCCCTTATGGCAGATAAATTAAAAGGCAACATCAATCATTCGGTATGTCGGTGGTGTTACGCCGATATCCCGCTCGACCAACTTTGCGCTTCGGCAAAGGAAATAGGATTAACCGCCATCGACCTGGTTGGCCCTTCAGATTGGCCAACGCTACAGAAATATGGTTTGTACTCGGCTATGTGTAACGGAGCCGAAATAAACCTGACTGACGGTTTTGGGGATAAGATCTACCATGAACAACTCATCAAAAACTATTCGGCTATGATACCGCTGGTGGCCAGGGCAGGATATAAAAACCTGATCTGCTTTAGCGGCAGCCGTCGCGGCAAAAGCGATGAGGAGGGATGGGCAAATTGTACCGAAGGTTTAAAACAACTAATGGCGGTGGCCGAAAAGCACAATGTAGTATTGGTAATGGAGCTGCTGAACAGCAAAATAAACCACAAGGATTATCAATGTGACCGCACCGCCTGGGGCGTGGAGCTTGTGAAGCGTGTAGGCTCGGAAAATTTTAAGTTGCTGTATGATATCTATCATATGCAGATCGATGAGGGCGATGTAATACGCACCATTACCCAAAACCATCAGCACATAGCCCATTACCATACAGGCGGCGTACCCGGCCGCAATGAAATTGACGAAACGCAGGAACTTTATTACCCTGCAATAATGCAGGCTATATTGGCAACAGGCTATAAAGGCTATGTGGCGCAGGAATTTTTGCCTAAACGCGCTGATAAAATGGCTTCGTTGAAACAAGGCGTGCTGATATGCGACGTGTAACCGATCATCATAGAATAATATAATCTTGAAAATAAAGAGCTTCGAATTATTTACCGTTCCGCCGCGCTGGCTGTTCCTGAAAATTGAAACGGATGAAGGCATTACCGGCTGGGGCGAACCTGTTATTGAAGGTAAAGCAGCAACAGTTAAAGCTGCTGTAGAAGAGCTGATGGCGCAATTGATCGGCAAAGACCCGATGGCTATTGAGGATCATTGGAACATGATGTACCGTGGTGGCTTTTACCGTGGCGGGCCGATACTGATGAGCGCCATAGCCGGCATCGATCAGGCTTTGTGGGATATCAAGGGAAAGTTTTACAATGCGCCAATTTACCAGCTGCTGGGGGGCAAGGCGCATGATAAAATGAAAGTTTACTCATGGATAGGTGGTGACCGGCCTGCCGATGTGGGCAACGCAGCTAAAGAAATGGTAAAGGCCGGTTTTACCGCTGTTAAGATGAATGCAACTGAAGAACTGCAATATGTCGACTCCTATGAAAAGATAGACCAGGCAATAAGCCGCATTGCTGCAGTGCGGGAGGCGGTTGGCGATTATGTAGGAATTGGTATCGATTTTCATGGACGCGTGCACAAGCCAATGGCAAAGATACTGGCCAAAGAGCTGGAGCAATACCGCCCGATGTTTATCGAAGAACCTGCTTTACCTGAAAATAACGAGGTAATGCGTGAGATAGCCCTGCACACGTCCATCCCCATTGCCTGCGGTGAAAGAATGTTTAGCCGGTGGGATTTTAAAAACCTGCTGAAAGACGGGTATGTTGATATTATACAGCCTGATCTGTCGCACGCGGGGGGTATTACGGAATGCAAAAAGATCATATCCATGGCTGAAGCATTTGATGTGGCAGCCGCACCGCATTGTCCGCTGGGGCCTATTGCCCTTGCGGCTTGCTTACAGGTGGATGCTACCTGCCATAATGCCTTTATACAGGAACAAAGCCTGGGCATCCATTACAACAAGGGCAGCGATATACTGGATTACATCACTAACCCGGAAGTATTTAATTATAAAAACGGTTTTGTAGACATACCTGAAGGCCCCGGCTTAGGCATAAATATTAACGAAGAACATGTGCGCAAGATGGCTGCAGTTGGGCACGACTGGCACAACCCCATTTGGCGGCATGAAGACGGAAGTATTGCAGAATGGTAACGCCTGAGACAAACCGGCAGAGTAAAACCCGGTTCAGGGTACTCGCTTTCCTGTTTATAAACGTGGTGATCAACTACATGGACAGGACAAATATCGCCGTTGCTGCACCCTTCATGACTACGGAGCTCAAGCTAAACACAGTGCAACTGGGTTTAGTATTTTCAGCCTTCGGTTGGGCGTATGTGGCTTTTCAAATTCCGGGCGGCATTATTATTGACCGTATCAGCGCCCGCTTATTGTATGCTATAACTTTGTGCAGCTGGTCGGTCGTTACTTTACTGCAAGGCGTCACACGGGGATTTAGCATGTTATTAGGCCTTCGCATGGCAACGGGTATGTTCGAGGCGCCATCTTATCCCATCAATAACCGCGTGGTGAGCAATTGGTTCCCGGAACATGAGCGGGCATCGGCTATTGCTGTTTATACATCCGGGCAGTTTATCGGGCTGGCATTTCTTACACCTGTATTGGCCATTGTTCAGCATTATTGGGGTTGGCGGGGACTGTTCGTTACGACAGGCTGCATAGGCATTATCTGGGGCGTTATATGGTACATGTTTTACCGTGATCCGGTCTCGAAAGAAGCTAATGCTGATCATGCCATCCCCTCAAACCAGCTATCTAACAAAAAAGTGAGCCTGAGTGAATTTAAACAGGTATTATCCAACAAAAAACTATGGGGGATATACATTGGGCAGTTTTCGGTTACTTCAACCTTATGGTTCTTTTTAACCTGGTTCCCCACTTATCTGGTAAAATATCGGGGATTTGATTTTTTAAAATCCGGATTTTTATCGTCGGTGCCGTTTTTGGCGGCGTTTGCAGGAGTGATATTATCAGGCATAATTTCCGATCATTTAACAAAAAAAGGCGCTTCATTCAGCGTTGCACGAAAACTGCCGGTTATTACAGGCTTGTTGTTATCAACCCTCATCATTGGGGCAAATTATGTAAACAGCACCACACTAGTTATACTGTTCATGACCATTGCATTTTTTGGCAACGGACTGGCGTCTATTGCCTGGGTTTTTGTATCCGCTTTGGCGCCCGAAAATTTAGTTGGTTTAACCGGCGGCGTTTTTAATTTTATGGGCGGGTTATCATCCATCGTTATCCCATTGGTGATAGGCATACTGGCAAAAAGCGGCAGTTTCACTTCGTCGATCTTATTTATCGGGGCTCTGGCCTTTGTTGGTGTTTTGTCCTATATATTTTTGGTTGGGAAAATCGGTCAGTCGAACAAACGGCCATATGCTAAGGCATTAGTAACAGTAACGTATAAAAAATATGACGAACCGGTTTCTTAGCTGCGATTGGGGCACCAGTACATTACGCATCAGTTTGGTAGATGGTAACACGGGCGAGATCATGTGCACTGAATCTTCGGATGAGGGAATGGCCGGTACATTCAAGCTATGGTCGCTCACTGCTGATGCTGATGCGGCAAACCGCGTTGGATTTTACACTTATATTTTAGACCGGCATATAAAAACTATCGAAAAGAAACTCGATATATCGCTAAACGGGGTTCTGCTGATCATTTCGGGTATGGCTTCGTCGACCATAGGGTTTATGGAGTTGCCATATAGTGAACTACCGTTCGCGCTATCGGGTGAAGATCTGACGGTTGGATATTTATCTTCCATTGCAGGGTTTGAGCACGAGATTGCCATTATTTCGGGTATAAAAAGCGCCACGGACGTAATGCGTGGCGAAGAAACCCAATTGCTGGGTTGTGTTGATGTGCAGAATAGCAGCGATAATCATGTATACATTTTTCCGGGTACACACTCCAAGCATATTTATATTAAAAACAGCCAGGTAACCGATTTTGAAACCTATATGACCGGCGAGTTTTTTGAATTGTTATCGAAAAAAAGCCTGCTGAGCAATTCTGTAGAAGCGGGGGAGGGATTTCCGGGTAGTAAATATTTAGATTCTTTTGTAGCCGGGGTCGAGGATGCCATAGATTTAAACTTGCTCAATGCTGCCTTCAGGGTCCGTACAAATGCTTTGTTCGGGATATATGATAAGCAGGAGAATTTCAATTACCTGAGCGGCTTACTGATCGGTACGGAATTGAAAAGTTTGAAAAATCATCATATTGGAAAAATTCATCTGTTATGTGGAAAGGCACTGGAACTTTATTATCGCGTAGCCATTGAAACATTAGGACAGGCCTATAAGTTGCAAACCTATACACCACAGTGGGTTGATGAAGCTGTAGTGCGCGCACATTTTAGATTATTCGATCAAAAGTTTTTTAAACATGACTAATAAATACTATCCCGGGCTTTTTGATAAGGCACCAATCATCGGCATTATGCGCAACCTGCCACCCGGGCACATTGAGGCAATAGCCGAAACGTATTTTGCATCGGGATTAACTTGCCTGGAGATAACGATGAACTCGCCGGGAGCAATAGAGAACATCGAAAAGCTTTCCAAAAAATATAAAGGCCTGTTAAACATCGGCGCGGGCACGGTTTGTACCCTGCACGACCTTGAAAAAGCGTTAAAAGCAAACGCCCAGTTTATAGTTACCCCAATATTGAACAAAAAAATTATACGGACATGCGTACAGGAGGGCGTACCCATATTCCCCGGCGCTTACACACCTACCGAAATTTATAAGGCCTGGCGTTGGGGCGCAACAATGGTGAAGGTGTTCCCTGCAAGTGGGTTAGGGCCAAACTATATCAAGGAAGTTTTGGCCCCGCTCAACCACGTTAAATTGTTGCCAACCGGTGGTATCAGTCCGGATAATTTTGCCCTTTATTTTGCGGCTGGCGCAAAGGGTGTGGGCATAGGCAGTCACCTGTTCCCTAAAGCAATTATCCAAAACCAGGACTGGGAAAAACTTAGCGACATTTATATCGAACTGCTGGCTAAATACAAAGCAATATAAACGCGCGATTGTGTAACGGGCTTATTACTGCCATTAACCGATAGAACAAAAAACATAACTGTTTGGACTAATAACCAATGCCGATTTGCTGTTATTTAGCATCATCCAATTCATCAAAATCTATTATTATGCAATACAGAATATTATCGTTGTTTGCTGCATTTGTTTTGCTATGCGGCATGGTCATTCAAAGCACCGAGCCACAAGAAATATTATTATGGCCAAAAGGCGCACCGGGATCTGAAGGTAAGACCGTCCCGCAGAAAACACGAATATCTGATCAGGGCGATATTGTGATCTCCAGCGTTCATAAACCATCCATAACGCCCTATTTGCCAATTGCTGATAAGGCTACTGGCGTGGCTGTAATAGTAGCGCCGGGTGGTGGGCATAGCGAGTTATGGATCAGCCATGAAGGATACAGCCCTGCAAAATGGCTTCAGGCACATGGTATAGCAGCCTTTGTACTTAAATATCGCCTTGCACGGGATACTAACTCAACGTATACTGTAGATAAGGAAGAAGTTGCCGACATTCAACGAGCTATCCGGCTGGTGCGCAGCCGTGCAAAAGAATGGGGGATAGATACCGCGAAAATTGGCGTAATGGGTTTTTCAGCAGGCGGCGAGCTGGCGGCACTGGCCGGTATGCGTTATACGCCTGTTGATGCTACCGCAACAGATCCCATCGACAGGTTGAGCGATAAGCCCGATTTCCAGGGATTGATCTATCCGGGGAATATTCATCGTTTTACTGTATCAGCCGCTACGCCGCCTGCATTTATTGCGGGAGGTTATAAAGATCGTAAGGACATATCTGAGGGTGTGGCTGAACTTTATCTCAAATACAAACAAGCCGGCGTTCCTGCCGAATTACATATTTATGGCAATGTGGGTCATGGATTTGGCATAAGAGCTACAAATACCGGCGCTAACACACATTGGCCAGAGGAATTTGCCGTATGGTTATCAGATATGGGGTTTTATAAAATGTAAACGAATGCTATAAATTAAGCATATTTCAGAAGCCATTTAAGATCATGGCTTTGATGCCATCAAATTTTCAATCAAATAAGGTTTATT
>JABDAU010000027.1:43607-43746 GCA_013289045.1 Bacteroidota bacterium
GGATAGAAGTATTCCGCCTAATGATCATAACGGGTAAGCTGTATCACTTTTTGTTTCGGAAAGCACAAAGAAGCTTTGTACGGAAGTGATCTTTGGTAATGTCCCCAATTTACGGTAAAACCGGTGGTATTCATCCATA
>JABDAU010000028.1:0-22108 GCA_013289045.1 Bacteroidota bacterium
GAAAACGAATCGTAAATGATACCATCCGCGTCAGTCCCGCTTACCGGTATTGTTTTTATGATCTGTAGGGTTTTGGTGTCGAAAGCAAAAACAGCATTGGCTTTACCATCGCTGATAAACCCGCGATTCAACCCGGGTACTACGGCAATGCCGTGAACGCCTTTCATGCCGCCACTGATGGTGCCGGTAACCTTTTCGGTTTGCAGGTCGACCACATTCACAGCCGTTCCGTGCGAAGCGTATAAAGTATGGGTATCCTGATCGATATAAACATAATCATAACCGCCGTTGCCGGGTAGCGGGATGGTTTTGTCGGCTATATAGGTTTGTGCTGATGACCTTTGCGCCAGGAACATTACTGCGAAGGCAACTAATAATAAAAGAGTTTTTTTCATGGTTTGTCGCAAAACTAAGAAAGGATTTGCCGGGACAAATCCTTTCCGTATTAATTTGTAATAATATTTATTAGTGTTTGTTGCCTGTACCGTCTGTTGGGTAAGCACCCAGATCGACATTTGGTTTAACTACGGTTGTTACACCAAAGTTGGTTGAACCTTTGCCTATTGCAGGTGAGCCCGCTTTCAGGTGGAAATCGTTAGGATTTGCTGCGCCATTAGGCAATAAGAATGAACTATTGAACGAATTAAACATCGGGTCAATATTAACAAGGTCGGTTGTTTGTGCTTTGCCTACGCCGTCGCTTGGATAGAAATTAGCTACTAAATTTACTGTAACATTTGGTGTAACAGTTTGGTCAATAATGGTAGCCGATGTTGCAAAGAACAGGTTATTGCCATAAGTTGTATGTACGGCATCGCCATCGGTAAACAACTCAAAGCCCTGGTAATTATTTACCATAATGTTGTTATAAGCGTGTGCAACAGCATTCACACCAACTGATATGCCCCTGCCTGGCTCTGCCGCGCCTCTTCTCCAGCCGTTTGATACAAATGTGTTGTTATACACATTTACAATAGTCTGTGGGAACGGGACGTCTGCATTAGTTTCCAATTTTACTGCGGTACCTGCCTGACTATAGACAACATTGTAAGCCACGTCGCCGGTTATGGCGGTTTTCAAGTTGATAGCTTCGCCATCGGTACTGCCTGATGATTGGATAGTATTGCGCAGGATGGTGATCTGTGCACCGCCTTTTATACCGATCTCGTCATCCTGGCCGTTAGTGATCCATGAATCTTCAATGTCAACTTTAATTGGCACACCAACTGAAATAGTTTTACGCGGGCTGCCGGTTGGATCAGGACCGCCGGCATTGTCAATATGTGCCCATTTAATGGTAACAGCCTGTGCACTGTCGCAAGCTAAACCGCCCCATGATCCCGGGGTTTTGGTATCTGAGTTGAAAGAAACAGGGCTGGCCTGAGTGCCTAATATCTGCAATACGCCATCAACAGTAATTTGCGCATCAGCTTTAATAATAACTATAGCGCCTGGTTGCGCTGCAAGCGTATCTCCTTTTTTTACCGTAATATCAGCAGTTACGGTATAAGTGCTGCCTGTTAACAATGTGCCTTTCACAAAGCCGCTTATGTTGCCGGCCGTGATTGGGTTTGATGGCGGCAATGCTTTTGTAACATTGGTATTCTTTTCTTTCGAGCATGAACCCAGGGCTGTTAATACTGCCAGGCCTGCTACAAATAAGTAAAATTTGTTCGTTTTCATATTATTATTGTTAATTGTTGCTAAAGAATGTATCGCAGGCCAATATTGTAATTGGCCTTGTAAATGTTCTGGCCGATGGTAAGGCCGTTGATTTGGATTGTTGTTGGTGTATTTAAAAGATTATTGAATTTACCGAAGATGATAAAGTGCTTATTAAGCGATTTTTCGGCTGAAAGCGCTAAAAACGATTGTGCTTTAGTGTAATAATCAGAACCGTAATCGGCGTATAATTGCGACAGTGTTCTGCTCAAATACTGGTAGGCCAGTTGAACGAAAAACCCATGCTCTTTATCGCGATAAAGCAGCGAAGCGTTTAACGCATCAGGAGTCTGGCCCTGTAATGTTCTGCTCTCCAGTTTAAAAACAGTTTGGTTGGTTGCGCTAACAGTATCTGCTACAGGCTTTGGCGCTTTTACATTTGAATAGGTATATGCGTAGTTTACAGACACCCCTATTTTGCCAAAGTATTTGGTGTAAACCAGCTCAATACCTTCAATGGTGGCTTTTGGCGCAACGTTTTCGGGCTCCACAACAATATTGCCGCCGCCGCCGAAATCTGAGATAGAAAGTTCAATAGGGTTGTAAAGTGTTTTATAAAATGCGCTGACCAATATTTCTTCATCTTCATGAGGATAGATCTCGTAGCGGAGATCGAAATTGTCTGCAGTAGCGTGCTTCAGCGCCGGGTTGCCCATTTCAGGGTTGCCGTTAAATGAATCGTTTACATAAGGCACCAGCTCGTAATAATTGGGCCTGGAAATGGAACTGAAATACGATGCACGCAGCTGACTTATGTCTGAAAACTTATAATTAAGCTGCAAACTGGGCAGTATATCCGTATACGACTTTCTTACATCGTTCAAAAGTGACGGAATAAACGTGGCATAGTCAAAGCCCTGGGACGTGTGTTCCGCCCTAACCCCACCAAAAATATCAAGTTTGGCTAGTGATATCTTGAACTCGGCATAACCAGCGCCAATGTCCTCAAATGCTGTGTAATTATTTACATCATATTGTGCCGAGCCTTTCGGGTTATATACAGTATCCTGCGCTGAATAGATATTTACGAACTGCTGCTTTCCACCGGCGGGGCCGGCAAGTGGTTGCAACAGGTAATTATCCTCAGCATTGTACCTGTCTTTATGGCGGTATAAGCCGCCTATTTTTATCATTAATGGAGCTTCCTTAATCTTCGATTTATAGGTGAGGTTGGCTAAACCGCTTTCATCTCTATCATTGTTGTGCTGCCAGCTATGGGTTATGCCATCAAAGTAATCAGGCGTACTGCTAAAATCTGGGGCTATCAGGTGGTTAATGGATATATCAGCCTCGTCGGGCACTTTCCTGGTTGAAGTGGAGAACACGCCGGCCCAATCAAACAGGAAATGTTTTGAGAGGATGTGTTTGCCTTCAAGCTTCAGGTTCTCCAGCAGTTCTTTTTGTGTTAGTGACCGGTCATCGTTCGTAACAGTACCTGTGCCCGGTCCGTTCCTGCCGCCATTACCGCCAACTATGCCTGTATCAATACTCAAACGGGCTTGCGCGAGGTAACTATAGAGCAGCACGTTGGTAACCAATAATTGGTTACGGTCATCAATTTTATAATCGGCATGAAATGTAAGGCCGTTATTTAATTGCTGGTTAGAATAAGTAAGATTAGAAACGTCAGTAATTCCGGGTTTATAGTCGTTTTGAGGGTTTGGGGCAACCGGGTTAAACTGGGAGTTCGTACCGTAAAATTGGTTCTGAAAGTTATCCGCTATTATGATACCCAATTTCCCTTTAAGTAACCTGCGACCATAAGTTAAGCCAATAACGGTTGATGGCAGCGCCGTTTTAGATTGGAAATCGAGGTTAGAACGATCAAAATCTGCTGATTTTGCTACATAATTATCGCCGTGAAGCTGCGACGGGCTTTCGGGATTGATACCAGCTTTTGAGAAATCAATAAATTTTCTGTCCAGAAATATCTGACTATAACCAACTTGAGTGTTCACCTTAAATAAAGTAGTATCTGGCGCCTCTTTAAAAACCAGGTTTACAGTACCGCCGATGGCATCACCTTCCATTTCCGGCAGTAATGTTTTACTTACTTCTATGCGCTGGAGCAAATCAGAAGGAACAACATCAAGTGATACATAACGAGATTTTGCATCAGGGCTGGTAACCTTAACACCGTTTATCAATGTGTTGTCATAGCGGGGCTCCAGCCCCCTTATCATGGCATAAGCCTCATCGCCACCGGTATTACGCTGTATAGTAACGCCGGAAACTCTTGAAAGCACGTTAGCCGCATTTATATCCGGCGAGCGTTCCATCACCTTAGCTGTTACTACATTGGTAATGTTATTCGCATTTTTTTCTGATGTACGGGCAGCCGATTCCGATTCCTTATCCATTTTGCCAAAAACATTAACAGTTGCAAGCGATACATTTCTGGATTTGAGCCTAACATCCAGCGTTATAACCTGGCCGGTCTTAAGCTTAATTTTTTGCTCAAATTCGTCATAGCCAATAAATTTTATTTTCAGTTTATATTCGCCGGGGGTGATATTTGATAATGTGTATTCACCCTTGTCGTCCGTCAGAACGCCATTCTTGTAATCATCAAAATGGACTGAAGCGCCTTGTAAAGGCGCTTTGGTTCCGGCATCGATAACCTTCCCTTTAAGGGTTGCATTTTGTGCGAATGCAAGGCTCGCGGAAAGGATAAAAATGATAGTTAAGTAGAAGTTTTTGACCATGTTACCTGCTTGTATACAGGCAAAAGACCGGGCGGAATTTGGAGAAATGTTGGATTATCTACCCAAATTTCAAGACTTAACTGTTTGATAATAAATGCTTAACAAGCAGTTGCTATTTGCCCTGTTTTGGTGTTTTTACGGTAGGGGGGCTTAACAATTTTTAAATCGCCTGCGGCCCGCCAGGGAACCCGACGGTGAAAACATGGTAGGGCTGATCAAAATGGTAAGTGAGTGAAAAATTGAAATTTTCACATATCTGGCGGGATATGGTAAGCCCCAGCCCGCTGCCTTCGGAACCGGATGATTTATGAAAGCGGGTGAAGATCTTTTCTGACTGCAGCGCATCCGGCCCGCCGGTATTTTTGATCTCCAGCTTTTCGTTACTTAAGCGGATTGAGATCTTACCGCCCTCGTAATTATGCCTGATGGCGTTTGTGATGAGGTTGCTTAAAAGTATTTCTACGAGGTATGTGCTGGCAATAATCTGTTTGTCTCCCATGTCAGTATCAACCTGTAGTTCCTTAGCCTGGAAGATCTCTTCAAATTGCATCAACATTTCTTCGATGAGTTCCCGCAGGTCGATTTTTTGCTGGTCCTTGAGCAAGCCGTTCTCGATCTTCACCAGTAATAGCAGCGATTGGTTGAGCCTGTTCAATCGTGACACACCACTATAGAGATCGTTAAGCAACTTGCTTTGTACTTCGTTAAAATTATCGGTCTGTATCAGCGAATCGAGCTTTGAGTTGATAACAGCAATCGGCGTAAGCAATTCGTGCGAGGCATTTTCGGTAAAGCTTTTCAGGGTTTTGTAGTCCGTTTTGGCTTTTTCGGTCATATCGGTTACTACGCGGTTCATATCCCTGAATTCATCGATCGATGTTTTTAGCTGGGAGATCTTTTTGTTATCAGAAATGGTGAAATTTTGCAGTTCGGTTATTATGGTATAAAAAGGCTGCCATAGTTTATTAAGGATAAGCCTGTTGGTAACGATGAGCGCAATTACCAGTAATAAAACCACACCTACCGTTATAGAAAAGATAATACGTATCAGATCTTCCGTTTCTGCCGTCGACTGGATGATCAATACCTTATAATAAACATTCCCAACAGTAACGTCGGTGATCAGGCCTCGCCCCGGATCGTATTCGCCTTCGCGGTGGTATTTTTCGCGCTTGGGATTGTTGATATCCCATTTTTTAAAATAAACCGTATCTACAAATTGCCGCTTTACCGAGCCGGGTGCAACTTTTGTAAAAATGATTTGCTGGTATTTGGACTCGAATGTTTGGGGCAGGTGATGATTATAACCGATATACTCGACTATTTCCATTTCCTCATCCTTCAGGTCTTTATCGCTTTGCCTTATCAACACCCAACTGATAGACTGGTAGTAGGCAAAGCCGGTTATCGACAGGATGGTGATGATCGTGATCAGGTTTACGCGGTTATACCGGGTTAGCAGTTTCATTTACCCGGAGAATTTATAGCCCATACCATAAGCGCCATGTATATAATCGCCCGAGCCTGCTTCCACAATCTTCTTACGCAGGTTTTTGATGTGCGAATAAATAAAGTTCAGGTTATCGGCTATATCAATGCGATCACCCCATAAATGCTCGGCTATTGCATTTTTGGATACGACCTTTCCCTTATTGGCAATGAAATACAACAGCAATGCGTACTCTTTTGGTGTAAGCTTAACCTGTTTACGGCCAACCTTTACCTCTTTGGCCATCAGGTCTATTTTTATCTCATTGAATGTGAGCAGGTTGCTTCCGTTAAAAGTCTTCCTCCGTACTATAGCCATCACACGCGATTTCAATTCGGACATGTGGAATGGTTTGGTCAGATAATCATCAGCACCCAGGTCGAGGCCTTCCAAACGGTCGTCAAGCGAGTTTTTGGCCGAGATGATTAGTACACCATCCGCATGCTCATTATTTTTGAGGTTTTTAAGGATATCTATCCCGTTGCCGCCTGGCAAAGAGATGTCAAGCAATATACAATCGTAACGGTAAAGATTAACTTTGGATAAAGCCGTTAGGTAATCAGGCGCTATCTCGCAGATATTGCCTCCTTCCGAGAAATATTCTTCTATACTTTCGCGCAGCGCGGGCTCGTCTTCAACAATTAATATCTTCAATTTTTTTTACTAAAAGTAGGTTGCAGATTTTGTAGAAATTCTGTAGAAAACGCCCCGGTAAAATTAAATTTATGCTAAGTTTTTGTTAACAGGAGCTTTTTATGTTTTCGGTAGCTGGAAAAGAGATAATTTGCAAAGGAGATTTGCGGGCTGGATAGAATATAAACCTATCGTTTTTCTTATTTAGCGGTATCGGAATTTAACTTCTGCGTATTCATTTTGCCATACTTATTGCTTACCAGCACAAGGCATTTTTTGCGGGCTTTCAGCATATAAGCTTTAAGTGAATCTTTAGGCTCGCCTGCCAATCCTTTTGGGAATTTGTTACCACTCTAAGCGCAAGGCAATCCACATATTCCTTTTTTGCACCTTGCGGCAGCATTTTCGTTTCGGGGAACGAATAGAATTGCAGTTTAAGCTGTTCTATCAATATTGGCTGCCAAATGGCCTGTTCTTTCTTGAAAGATATGGCGCAATCTTCGCCCATTTTTGTTATGGCGGTGATCAGACTGTCGGGCATACTGCCTTGCAGGTTGGGTACGCTGTCGGGAAACATTTGCCTTAATCGCGATATACAACAGTCGACATATTGATTTCGTTCGGCTGTGTCTTTACTAAACCGTGCAGACTGGACATAAAAAATATGCCTTACCTGCGCTTCAAATTCAGGCGTCCACTCTACCTTTTCATTTATACTTTGGAATTGTTGTATTTGTGCCTGGCGCTGGTGCACCTGTTACAGGTGATAATGAACAAAATAACGCAGATACAAGCAGTAATAATTTGGCGGTGGACCCTATGCATTAATAATAAATTGAAATCTGTTTAAAGATATATTTATTTTTTGCTCGGTTTACCAAGCAGTAGTTTTGAAACATTCGATAAAAAGCTAAGATCCTCTATCAAAAGTTGAATTAATATTACCATAGATGTGACTCCAAATACCCAGAAAACAAATATTGGTATATTCAGCAAAGCGTTTTTTTTACCCCAAATCCCTTTGAAAAAAGATAGTAATAAGGCTGCTGCCGGAAGTAAATACATTACGCTAATCGCAACAATTTTGAGCAAGACATAATAAATAGTGGTTATAAACCCAAGAAATTTTGGTGTGTGCTTACTTTCAGGAAAAAATTGATATTTCCCTCTTGCAAGTTGGGAGAGGGGCGCCACTCTTGTCAGGCTCGGATAATACAAGCAATCTATAATATCTCTTAAATAAATGCGGTCGAAAAAAATATAATCATCTTCCAATTTTTCAACTGCACGGTACATTAACTTAGATGACCTAAATGATTGACTAAAAGTTGAACCGAAACATATTACCAGTATTGCCAGAATGGCAAACGCAAATGGATAAAAACTATCTCTATCTAGTGTGCCTATATCGAAAGGCAATGTAACTTCAACTTTATTTTTAGTATTTGTTGAAACTATAATTACTAATGACAGCAAAGCGATTGCCATCCAATATTTGATATAAACTTTGTTATAAGTTGAATAGCCTTCAACTATTTTTAATAGAAATTCAGGTATTTTCTTTTCGGAATCAGGTTGAATATCAGAAGGATCGGTTTCGGTTGCCATTAAGATAAGATTTAGAATATAAATTTAGCGTTTTTAATCGGGTTTCAAACGCTATAGGTAGCATAATATCCGTTAATCAAATCATAAATCTATTGCTTTTTAAATAATGTCTGTTGGGGGATATAACAAAAAATGGGAAACCACCAGCATCCCATTTCTAAACACAATCTAACCAAATAAATCTTATATTATAGTAACCGGGGGTTCAGTTCTGAATCAATCAACTCACCGATAGGCTTGTCCATCAGCCATTTTTTATGATCGCTTTTTTGCCATTCGTTCTTATAGTCTGCTATGCGGGCGCCATCAGCCATATAGATGACGGTCATTACCTCGCGCATTTTGTCGGAATTATTACCCGGCGCCTGGTGAATGGTAAAACCACGGTGCCATGTGGCATCGCCGGCCTTCATGGTTTGTGCACGGGTTATCGGGAATTGCTTTGCCTTTACATATTCGTTAAAGGCCACTTCAGATTCATCCGAGATTTCGTGGTTGAATATCGCGCCTTTATCAAACGAGTTTGAAGCGAAAGTAAGCATACCCATTTCTACATCAATGTCAACCAGCGGCATCCACATAGTGATAGTATTGTTGGTATCGATGGGCCAATAGTACTGGTCCTGGTGCCATGGGGTAGGGCCGCCGCCCGGTTCTTTAAACAGGGCCTGGTCATGATAAAGGCGTACATTTTCCACACCCATTAAGTCGGCAGCGATCCTGGCCATGCGTTTGGCCAGAACAAATCTCTTTACGTCTTCATCAACCTGCCACAGGTTCATGATCTGCAGGAAGGCCTTACCATATGTGTCGCGATCCTGTAGTTTACGTTTTTCGGTATTATAACGGTCGGCAGCACCAACAATGACCGGACGATAGGCGGCAATTTCCTCTTCGGATAGCACGCCTTTAACCAATGTATGACCTTTTTCCAGGAACTCACTGATGTTCTCAGCAGGTAATTTTTTGTGATCGTCTAAGGCTGGGAGCTGTTCAACTTTAGTACTCATAATTAATAATTGATTTGCCTCAAAGTTAAGTTACAATGCATGCACTAAAAAATGAACAAAATGGTATAATAATGGATTATTTTATCCGTTTAAATTGTTAATTTAGCGAAAAATAATAAAATAAGCATGATAAAGGCATCATTTGAGGTTTTACAGCCCGGCAACAGACAATCGTTCCTGGTGCGCAGGTTTGACCAATGGGCGTTTGACGGCCCTTATCATTTTCATCCTGAATACGAGCTTACTTTTATTACAAAAGGCGCCGGAAAGCGCTATGTAGGGAGCCATATGGAAGATTTCGCAGCGGGCGATCTGGTGTTGCTTGGCCCAAACCTGCCCCATTGCTGGAAGCTTGGTGAACTGGCAGGCCCGCAGGCTGAAGCAGGCGCCATAGTGATACAGTTTAACGAAAATTTTTTGGGAGACGATTTTTTCGCAAAGCCTGAGCTACAGGAGATCAAAAAGCTTTTCCAAAGATCGGCGAGCGGTATTAGCTTTAAAGGCTTTACACAATCTGCTGTAAATGAAAAGCTGGATACACTAAGCAGCGGGGGGAGTAATTTTGATAAGATGATGGCACTGCTGGATATTTTGCAGCGCCTGGCTGTATCAAACGAGTTTATACTGCTTGACCAAAATCAAAGCATTGCCGAACGTACGCCTGCCGAGCAGGAACGGATTAACCCGGTATTTGCTTATCTGGTTGATAATTTCAGGAGCCAGGTATCATTAGACGAAGCCGCCGGCATTGCTAACATGACCCCAAACGCATTTTGCAAATACTTTAAAAAGATCACCCGCAAAACGTTCATGGAGACCATCATCGAATATCGCCTCAATTATGCCACCCAGCAATTAGTGCAAACGGATAAGCCCATCTCGGAAATATCTTTTGAAAGCGGCTTTGGGGACGTATCGCATTTCTATAAAATGTTTAAGGTAAAAATGCGCATGAGCCCACTTAATTATCGTAAGAAATTTATGCGTGATCTGGAGAGTAAGTTGTTGGTGTGAGGTTATTCTCCCGCAAGTTCGAGTATCTCGTTTAGCACGGCTTGCGAATACCTGAAGTTGGTTTGTTGTACTTTTTGAATAATTGCCATAACGGATGGTATTATACCTGCTTGTTTAGCTTTTAAGAATATACCTAAGCTACCGGTAATATTCAAACCTAATTTCCTGGCTACTTTTCTTGCTTTGTCATCGTCAACTATAAGCAATGCCGGGTTATATTCAATAGCAAGTATAATCGCGCTAATTTCACCGGCATCAATTTCTAAAGTTGTCTCTAATGCCGTGGTACTTGCATCACGTATTTCAATCCATTCCGGTAGCAGTGCACCAAATTCCATAGCTATGACAGAGGTTGTGATTATTTTACCAAATAAGGCTTTCAGAAGATTCATTTCTCCGATCTTATCAAGCAAAATAAAGCAACTGGTATCGGCGATGACAATATTATATGTTGCCCGCATCGCTTAGCATTTCCGAGGGAGGATAGTTAAGTAAAGAAACGCCGTAATCGTTAAGTATGTCGGCGAAAGCGCGTTTGGAAAGCCCGGCCATTTCTGCGGCCTGACCTAACGATAGTTTACCCCATTCGTAAAGCTTTGCAGCGATGAGCCTTACAGTATCTCTCTGTTCATCATCTGAGCTATCCGGTACCTGTAGTGTTATCGTAGTCATAATGTAAATATACGAATATTCTTATTTATAAAAACAACCCCAAAGTCTCATCCTTTGCCTCACTTTCCAAACTTCCGGATTTGTTGATATGCAATACCTCAAACCCATCCCTAATAAATTCCCCGGTAAGCATGTGTTTGCGATGGCAATGGTTTTGATCGGCTTCACTACACATCAGGGCTAATCGTACGCCTTTTTTTGCTAAATCTTCTACCTGTTCAATTCCTGATTTAAATAATTGCGTTTGTTTAACTGCCGTATAATCTACACGACCATTTGTATACAACACCGGATCTTTTGGCCTGCCGCCTAATTCTTCGCCCAGGAATAGATAATTGATATCGGCTGCATCCAAACTGCTTTCGAGCGCGGCCTGGCGGAATTGCGTATGGAAGCGTGAATATGGATAGGTGCGCACATCCACCAGTAGCTCGATCTCGTACCTTTTCAGCAGGTAAATAAAATCATCCGTTTTGCGGTTGCCGTGACCGATGGTATAGATGGTATAATTTTCATTGGCCGCTTCCATTTACACTCCTCTTCTTCAATTCCTTGGTGATCTTATCCAGCGTTTTCTTTTTCTTCTGCTCTTTAGCTTTCTTCGCCTTGTCAGCTTCGGCTTTTTGCAGGTAGCTTTCGGTATGGGTGCGGGCGTAGTATTTGCAGAACCACGTAAGCGGGCACTCCTCGCATTTAGGATTGCGGGCTATACAAATATAACGGCCATGCAGAATAAGCCAGTGGTGCGCTATCCCTAATATATCTTTCGGCAAGTATTCGGTCAGTTGTTTTTCAACTGCCAGCGGCGTGCGGGCGTTGGTGGTGAGGCCAATACGGTTTGCTACGCGGAATACATGCGTATCAACAGCTATCGCGGCAGCATTATAAATTACCGAGGCGATAACATTAGCAGTTTTGCGACCGACGCCGGGCATTTTTTGCAGATCTTCAATAGTTGAAGGCACTACGCTATGAAAATCACTTACCAGCATCTTTGCCATGCCTACCAAATGCTTTGCCTTGTTGTTGGGATAGCTTACGCTGCGAATGTAGGTAAAAACTTCGTCGGATGTTGAATCGGCCAGGCTCTCCGGTGTAGGGAAGCGCTCGAATAGCGCAGGCGTAACCTGGTTAATGCGTTTATCGGTACATTGTGCCGAGAGGATCACCGCTATGAGCAACTGGAACGGGTTGTCGTAATGCAGCTCGGTCTCAGGATTGGGCTGATGCTTGGAAAAATATTCGACGAAGTGTTGGTAGCGTTCCTGTTTGAGCATGTTCTTGAATGGCAATATGGTTTTGCCGAAAATAATTAAAAAAAGAAAGTCCGGCTCTGTAAATATCTCAAATAGCTTTTTTTGAATGATGTTTTATACTAAATTTATATAGCCCCAAGCATTATCACTTCAAATCAAACTAAATTGAAAACAAAAATTATTTTCATTGCGATCTTCATTTCTATTGGCAATTGGGTAAGCGGGCAAAACCGGACAATATATGGGCGTGTTGTCGTTAGTGATGATTTAACACCAATACCCGGAATCCGTATTAAGGCAGATACTTCAATTGTTGGAAATACAGATGCTGGAGGCAGGTTTAAGGCAAGTATTCCTAAAGGTACACAATCATTGTCATTTCTTGGAATTGGCTTGGAACCGACAGAAATCAAGCTAAATAATGATTGTGATACAATAGAAGTTGTGATGATGGGCGCTGGTAATTATGACTTTATGTCATCGCGAAGCATTGACAGGCTAAGATTGAAAGATTATAAGAACATACCTAAGCTTCATTTACAAGCGTATAAGAAAGGTCTTTTTACAAGTCCTGTAGCTTGTTATTCCGACTCCACAGAATTTAAACCATTAAAACCCAAGCTTGATAGTATAGGTAAAAGAATGGCCGAAAGCCGAAAGCGCTCTGATTTAATTTTTAAGAGACTAAAAGCAGGAGATACTATTAGAATAGCTTTCAGCGGACAATATAGGGCCGATGGCACTGATAGGGTTACGCTGAATCCTTATACGAACAGTGGAAAAATAAAAGCAAGTAATATAAAAGGGTACGATTGTATAGTGAAATGCACTGTAGTAAGTAAAAAGAAAAACGGTCATAAACACACAGTGATTTGTAAAATGATTGATTGTAGTACTTGTAAATATCCGAGTGTCTATAACGGGAGAGCTATAGCTAATGGCGAGGTATTAAACTATAATATGGGTTATCTGAATGTGATGGACACAAGCCCAGTCATAAAATATTAAAGCCCGGTATAAAAATACCAGGCAATTAAATTTCATTTACAACAACTACAGTTTGAAACTCTTGGAGTGATCCAATATGTAGTGAATGGTTTGCAGCTTTGGTTCCCTTTTCAAAAGGTCCAGTTCTGCACGGATGGAATGATAAAAGATCAACTCATCCGCATCGAGTGTTCCAAGTACATCCTGCTCTTCCACCTTAGCGTTGTTAATGACCGTGTTTAAAGAATTTGTAGAGGTTTCATCCATAAGCTTTTTTTGTTTACGAGTATAAAATCATAAACGAAGCTTATAACAGAATATTTTATGAATGATGAAAAAAATTTCATCAAAATTTCATAATTAATTCTTGAGGCTCAATTCTTTACTCTGCATCATCTTACGCAGGTTATTGAGGGCGTAACGCATACGGCCAAGGGCAGTATTAATGCTTACGTCAGTAATATCGGCGATCTCTTTAAAGCTCAGGTCGCCAAAATGGCGCATGATGAGTACTTCTTTTTGCTCGGATGGTAAAAGCTGGATCAGTTTTTTCAGATCGCTGTGGGTTTGCTCGCGCACCATGCGGTCTTCCGTACTCTCGTCGTAATGGCCCAGCACTTCAAAAATATCAAAGTCGTCACCGTTGCTTACCATCGGCGCACGCTTCTCGCGCCTGAAATGGTCTATCACCAGGTTATGCGCAATGCGCGTTACCCAAGGCAGGAATTTACCCTCCTCGTTGTATTTACCGGCTTTAAGGGTGTTAATTACTTTGATAAATGTATCCTGGAAAATATCTTCGGCAAGGTATTCGTCTTTTACCAGCAAATAAATGGAAGTATATATTTTGGATTGATAACGGCGTATTAATTCCACCAGCCCCGCTTCGTCGCCCTGAACATAAAGATGGATCAGATCCTGGTCACTCTTCAATTGAAAATCCATAGAAAACAATTACTTTAAACTTATTAAGTATGAATATTTTGTTAAAGTAAAGTTTAATCTATAGGGTGCCCTTTCTTTGTTCGAATTACGCTACCTCAAATAAAATGATTTTTTCGTTACAAAGCAAATTTTTTTCAGCGAATATTTGAATGAATCGGTCAAACTGATAAATGAATGGATGAATTTGCCAAATAAAATATGCCGATGGTAAAACGCCCGTCATAATAAAAACATTATCAGCCGGGTACTTGGAATTGGCTAAAAATTTTAGGAATTTTGCGCGTTGGAAAAAGACCATGGACGATAGTCCATTGACCATTGCCAAAACAGGCTATCACCAGCGGCTATTCCATTAAAAAAGAACCATAGAAAGTTGTTCATCGGCACGAAAATTGGCCATGGACCGTGGACTATGGACCATGGACTAAAAATGACCGAAGCAGAAAAAGATCCTCAACGTAATATTATAATAAAAGGGGCAAGGGTACATAACCTGAAAAATATGGATGTGGCCATCCCCAAAAATAAGCTGGTAGTAGTTACGGGCATGTCGGGCTCGGGCAAATCGTCGCTGGCGTTTGATACCTTGTACGCTGAAGGCCAGCGCAGATATGTAGAGAGCCTCTCATCCTATGCCCGCCAGTTTTTGGGAAGGATGAATAAACCGGATGTAGACTATATTAAAGGTATCGCCCCGGCTATTGCCATCGAGCAAAAGGTGATTACCTCCAACCCGCGATCAACCGTTGGCACTTCTACCGAAATTTATGATTACCTTAAATTGCTGTTCTCAAGGATAGGCAAAACCATTTCGCCTGTTTCCGGAAATATTGTGAAGCGCGATACGGTTACCGATGTGATCAATTTCATCATGTCGCTGCCGAATGATACGCAGGTTACCATACTTTGCCCGCTGCACCCCCATAATAACCGCAGTTTGAAAGAAGAGCTGGCGGTACTGATGCAGAAGGGTTTTGTGCGTGTGGAGTACGAAGGGAAACTATCGCGCATTGAAGGCATGCTGGAAGATATGAGCATTACCGATGGTACGCTGAAAGATAGCGAAACGGTGCGCATTGTTGTAGATCGTATTACCAAGAACGACGAAGATGAAACCGTAAGCCGCTTAGGCGATTCGATACAGACTGCATTTTTTGAAGGTAAGGGCGATTGCTATGTACGTTACCAAACTCCGGAGGCAGATAAAGAGACAGAGCGTTTCTTCTGCGACAGGTTTGAGCTGGACGGCATAAAATTCGAAGAGCCCACGCCAAACTTCTTCAGCTTTAATAACCCATACGGCGCGTGTAAACGCTGCGAAGGCTATGGCAAGATCATCGGGATTGATGAGGATTTGGTTATTCCCGATAAAAGCAAAAGTATTTATGATGGCGCGATAGCCCCTTGGCGCGGGGAGAAGATGCGCGAATGGAACGACCAGTTAGTTCGCCAGGCATTAAAGTTTGATTTCCCGATCCATCGCCAATATAACCAGCTTACGCCTGAGCAACAACAAGTAATATGGACAGGCAACAAATATTTCCGCGGGCTTGATGCCTTTTTTAAGGAAATGGAAGAGCAGACCTATAAGATCCAATACCGGGTACTGCTGTCGCGCTATCGTGGTAAAACTACCTGCCCGGATTGCAAGGGCAGCAGGTTAAGGCCTGATGCTACTTATGTAAAGATCAATGGTAAATCTATTACCGATATTGTGCTGATGCCATTGGATAAGGCGTATGATTTCTTTAAAAATCTTGAACTTAACGAAACCGACCAAAAGATAGGTAAACGTTTGCTGGTAGAGATCACTAACCGGCTGTTGTTTTTAAACGACGTTGGGCTGGGTTATCTTACCTTAAACCGTTTATCGAATACACTGTCAGGCGGTGAATCGCAGCGGATCAATTTGGCGACTTCGTTAGGCAGCAGCCTGGTGGGTTCGATATATGTATTGGATGAGCCGAGTATCGGTTTGCACCCGAGGGACACGCAGCGGTTGATCAGCGTATTGAAATCCCTGCGCGATGTGGGCAATACGGTGCTGGTGGTTGAGCACGAGGAAGAGATCATGAAAGCTGCCGACCATATTATCGATATCGGTCCGGAAGCAGGTACGCATGGCGGTAACCTGATATTTACCGGGGATTATGAGCACATACTGAAAGATCCCAATAGCCTCACCGGCAAATATCTGAGCGGAAGGGAATCTATCGCTATCCCGGCACACCGCCGTAAATGGCATGATTATATCGAGATAAAAGGCGCCCGCGAAAATAATTTGAAACATGTGAACGCTAAATTCCCGCTGGGCGTTTTGACGGTGGTTACAGGCGTTTCGGGTTCGGGAAAAACGAGTTTGGTGAAGCGCATTTTGGCGCCAGCGGTACAGAAATCATTAGGCAATTATTCAGGCGAGCAAACCGGCGCTTATGACAGCATCGAGGGCGATTACCAGAAAATAGAACAGGTGGAAACGGTTGACCAAAACCCGATAGGCCGCTCGTCACGCTCCAACCCGGTTACTTACGTAAAGGCCTGGGATGAGATCCGTAACCTGTATGCCGCTCAACCGGCAGCTAAAGCAGGCGGGTTAAAGCCATCGGCATTCTCCTTTAACGTGGAGGGCGGCCGATGTGATGTTTGCCAGGGTGAGGGTGAAGTGAAGATAGAGATGCAGTTTATGGCGGACATCTTCCTGACCTGCGAGACCTGCGGCGGCAAGCGTTTCAAGCAGCATATCCTCGATATCACCTACCAGGATAAGAACGTATCCGAAGTATTGGATATGACCATCGACGAAGCGCTGGAATTCTTCCGTAAAGAAACCAAGATCATGGCCAGGCTAAAACCGCTGGCCGATGTAGGTTTGGGTTACGTAACGCTCGGGCAATCATCAAACACGCTATCGGGCGGCGAGGCGCAGCGTATTAAGCTGGCGTCATTCCTGGTGAAAGGAAATAATACCAACAAAACGCTTTTCATATTTGATGAGCCGACCACAGGGCTACATTTCGCGGATATTAAAAAGCTATTGAAATCATTCGATGCATTGCTGGAGCATGGTAATACGATCATCGTTATCGAGCACAATATGGACGTGATCAAATGCGCCGACTGGGTGATCGATATCGGCCCGGAAGGTGGTGATAATGGTGGCCAGGTGGTGTTTGAGGGCGTTCCGGAGGATCTGATCAAGAAAGAAGATTCTTATACCGGGAAGTTTTTGAAGGAGAGGTTCAGCCTCCTATAATCTCCCCATACCCGTTGTTTGTGTCCCCACAAACAACTATCAAATGGATGAATGTTGTCTGTGGGGACACAGACAACGGGGATTGGAATTATAAAAATCTGCATCAAACAAAAAAGAGCAACTCTCTACACAGTTGCTCTTTTACTAATCTCTAATCTTCAGTCTCCAGTCGCTATTTCAACGTAAAGCTGGTTTTACCCATGGTATAACCGTCGGCATACAGGATCACGCTATAAGTGCCTTTTTGGAATGCTGCCGGATTTGCCCAGGTGACTACGTATGGCGCACCATCGTCTTTAAAGTCGATAGAAGTTTTATAAGTGTATTGCAGGTTCTGCCCATCGGAGGTAAATGACCCTGAATCCCCTTCGTTGATAAAATTGCCGGTCGGGTCGATGATACGGATAAAAACATCATGGCTGCCTTTTGGCGCCACGGCATTTGCAGCTACTGTAAAGCTGATCTTTACTTCTTTAGCCGGGCTTGCACGGCTAACTTCCACTTCCTTGCCGCTCCCTCTTACTTTGTATGCCGTAACACCGAGCTGCCCCACCTTAAGTGCCGAGGCGATCTGCACCTTGTTGTTCAGGTCCTGGTTTTGTTTGGTAAGGGTATCGGCTTTGGTTTTTACGGTGGCGAGGTTTGTTTTCAGGGTATCCCTTTCTACTCGCAGCGATGCATTTGTTTTTTCAAGCGAATCGATAGAGTGGGTGTATTGTGCTACCGAGGCGCGCAGGTTCATAATATCGGATTGCGCTTCTTTTAGTTCGCTGGCGGTTAGTTTGCCTTTGGCTAATTGTACGCGCAAAACTTTGATCTTGGCCTGAAGTGAGTCGTTTTTTGCCTGCATAGCTGCAGACAGTTTAGTTTTGCTTGCATTAAGCTGCTGTACCTGCATGTCGAGGCTATCGAGTTCAACTTTCAGCCTTGATTTCTCATCACTCTGATTTACGATGATCACATCTGATTTATTCTTTTGCAGATACAGGTAGATATCAGTTCCCAGCAAGGCCACAACAACAACGATCAGAAAATAAATAACATTAGAATTTTTTCTAGGGGTCTGTCCGGATTGATTTTCCATAATTATACGTTTTAGTTTGAAAATAATATTCAATGACGACAGCTGGACAGCCGCCGGCAAAAAATATGGGGCATCAGCTTATAAATTGCAGCTTCAACCTTTTTGTTTTATTAATTATTGGTAAAAGTGTATAACAATAATGTTAAATAGATGATCAAATAAGCTTAAATTGAATTCAGGATTGGCTAAAGTAGTTACAAATTGATTAAACACAAAATTGGAATATTTATTGTTTACGATAATAAAACGGCAGTAGAGCGAGTTTTATATCTTTGCGGCTGTTAAAAATCCGCCTTTTGATGCGTCTTTATAAATATCTCCTCCCTTCCGTTATAATTATTCTTCTGTTTACAACTTCATACGCGCAGGTAGATACGTCTTTACGTTATAAGATCTCCCCGAAACGCGAGTTCAGGGGTGTTTGGGTAGCGACGGTTGAAAATATAGACTGGCCGCAGCAAGGTTCGACCACCGATCAGCAAAAACAGCAGTTAGTTACTATATTACAAAACCACGCGGAGACAGGCATAAATGCCATCTTCTTCCAGGTGCGGCCTGCAGCAGACGCTTTTTATGCAAAGAGTACCGAGCCATGGTCTAAATGGCTGAACGGTCAGCAGGGAGTAGGGCCTACGCCAATATACGACCCGCTGGATTTTGCAATTGCCGAAGCGCACAAACGCGGTATGGAGCTGCATGCATGGGTAAACCCGTACCGCGCCACCAACGATAATAAATACAGTCAGCTTAGCCCCAATCACATCACTAACCTGCATCCTGAATGGTTTTTTACTTATGGAGGGCAAAAGCTTTTCAACCCGGGGCTGCCTGAGGTACGCGAGTATATTATAAAGATTGTGCTGAATATTTTGGATAATTATGATGTGGACGGTATCCACATGGATGATTATTTCTACCCATACCCGATAGATGGCGTGCCGATAAAGGACGCTGATACGTTTAATAAATACGGTGGCAGCTATACTGATATCCGCGACTGGCGCAGGCATAATGTGGACACGCTGATCCAAATGTTATCGGACAGTATCCGCAAACATAAGCCACGTGCAAAGTTTGGCGTGAGTCCGTTTGGCATTTGGGCCAACAAATACCAGCAGCCGGAGGGATCGGATACGCATGGCGGTTCATCTTACGTAGAGAACTATGCTGATGTGCGTAAATGGCTGCAAAAAGGCTGGGTAGATTATGCGGTGCCGCAACTGTACTGGCCGCTGAACAGCCGCGCCGCTAATTTTGATACTTTGCTAAACTGGTGGAGCAATAATGTGTACAGCCACCACCTGTACATTGGTTTAGGTGTTTACCGCGTAGCCGAGCGATCGAAAGCGTCAATCGCATATAAGTCGCCTACCGAATTGCCTAATGAGATGCGGCATTTGCGGAATAATCCAAGGGTAGAAGGATCTGTAGTTTTTAGCTCCAATTCGCTTACCCATAATTTTAATGGTTTTGCCGATTCCTTAAGTTCCGATTTTTATAAATATCCGGCACTGCCGCCGCTCATGGTTTGGAAGGACTCGATACCGCCCAACGCGCCGCAGAGCCTGGTGGCCAAACCTTTCGGGAAGAGCGTGTTGTTAACGTGGCAGCCGCCTTTGCCTGCAAGGGACGGAGAGCCGGTTTATGGGTATGTGATCTATCGTTTTGAAGGTACTGAACCGATCAATCTGGATGACCCTTCGCATATTTACCGCATCCAGTACGATACCACGCTGAGCTACCAGGATACGGATGTACAGCACGGACATTCGTATTTGTATATTTTAACAGCGATAGACCGATTAAAGAATGAGAGTGACAGGACGCCGACGATTGGGGTTACGGTGCCTTAAAAAAAGAAGGTTATGCTGAACTTGTTTCAGCATCTCACATTCATGTGAACCGCCTGTTTGTGAGATCCCGAAACAAGTTCGGGATGACGGAATTGGTTGGAATTAGGCTGGCTGTTTATAATTCTATTTCAATCAGCCCCTTTTCATTCAGCCGTTTAAGATACGTATTGATCTCCAAATCCCCCATGCCATAGATCTTGTCATCCAGCCAGAAGACCCTGTAAATGCCGTGTTGATCGGTTATGCCGCTGTTATAAATATCGAGGAGCTTTTGTTCGATGTAGTTGAGGCCGTTTTCGTTTCTCTTTATGCGTTTCAGATGGGCCTGTAGTGCGGGTTTTAGTGAATGCAGGTTTGCCCAGTAATTGTTTGCGTTAAGGTATTGCTCCAGTTCCTCAGCAGTGTAAGTGGTATACGCTTGCCATGCTTCAGCGGCAACAACGAAATCGGGCTCGCCAAGTTGTACGCGGATGTTGTCGAACAAATATTCCAGTTGATCACCATTTAATTCGCCCATGCCATGGAAATCTTCAACGCCGGGATAGCTGTCGGGGCAGATGAGAAAGATATTAGGAGCGGAAAGATCGGTGTGCTTGCTCAGCATTTCGATAACGCCCAGCATGTTTACCTGGCAATGCAGATCGAACTCAAACCAAAGGTTTATTTCCTCATAAGGCTCATAAAGCTGGCTTAGCGGTTCTTCAACTTTGCTGTTGTAATCATCATCGCCAAAAGTAGCGCGGATCCATTCAGCACGCTTTTTCCAGAAATGGCCCGAAGCAATATTTTCTTCCAGCGGGCCTTCCGACAATACCTCATGCCAAACCATTGTATCGCCTTCAAGGCCTGTTTGTTCAAAACCGCGCAGGGTAGAGGTGCCGTTGAGCACATGAAGGATAGTCGACATAAGCTATATTTTTAGTACCGCTAATTTACATTATTGATTTAACGTAGCACCCAAACCTTTCAGGTAATCATCATCAATTTTGTCGGACGAATGTGCTGATGTAAAAGCATTCAACTTATCACCATCTGCAGCAAAAGCGTCTTTTATAGATTTTTTGCGCAGTTGCAATGGCTGAACGGCCAAAGTTTTCGCATTCATTACATAATAGGTCGGTTCGTCAACCCATTCATCGTATTTATTGCCGGTTGATGACAGGCCGTCCGATTTGAAATCCGATGGGGTGTATTTGGTTTTGATGAGCTTGTAAATTTTGTATTTCGGGCCGGAACTCAGCACGATTGCGTACAGATCATTGCTGATGCCGGGCACCAACTCAAAGGTAACGGGCTGATCCTGCGGGTTTTCCAGTACAAAGCCTTTCACTACGCTTTTATCATTTACGCTTACTTTGCCGTTTTCATTATAATAGAGATCGCCTTTTTGTTTATCGTAATTGAACAGGAAATTGGGATTCTGGGCCACGTCGCCGTTGGCTTTAATGATATAACCTACCACCCACCTGTTAAACAGGAAGCGGCTGCCCACTACATCGCGGGTATCGGTGGTGGTGGCGCCCCAGCCGGCAACTGCCGAATTTACCTGGTAGCCATCATTGGTTTTAAATGCCTGGTCGATATCTGTTTTTGTGAAAGCGGCGGGCGCACCTGGGTCGGATTTCAGAGTGATCTGGAGCGTTGTATGACCGCCTACGTCCGCCGTTGTGCTTGTATATCCGCGTGCAGTAACGGCCAGTTGCGAAGACGAGGCGGCAGTCAGATTAAACGCCCCGGTTGAATCGGAATAGGCAGCATTTTTGTTTTGCGGATCGAAGATAAACGCGTGCTGCACAGGTTGCCCTTTGTCGCTCGAAACGGTGCCGGACTATTTTAGAGCAGTTACAGGCGGCAACACCTTTTCCGGAAATGTTCCG
>JABDAU010000028.1:22118-43616 GCA_013289045.1 Bacteroidota bacterium
GGACACAGTTGTGTTTTGCGCAAAAGCGCGGCCGGCGGCAAACAATAACAGGAATAAAATCAGCTTTTTCATAATAGGCAGGGTTTATAATCAGGGAGAGAAATATAAATATAACAAAAATAAGGGTGATTTTGGGTTGGTGTAATGAAATTGTTATGCAATCACTCCCCTAACAACGCCTTCAGCGTCTCCAAGGTATCCGCTTCTTCCTTCGGTTTATCATGCCGCCATCTTAATATCCTCGGGAAGCGCAGGGCGATGCCGGATTTATGCCTTGTGGATTTATTGATGCCTTCAAACCCGATCTCGAAAACCAGCTCGGGTTTTACGGTACGTACCGGGCCGAACTTTTCGAGGGTGTTGCGTTTGATGAAATAATCCACCTTGTTTATTTCCTGGTCGGTAAGGCCGGAATAGGCTTTGGCGAAGGGTACCAGCTTGTCGCCATCCCAAACGGCAAAGGTATAGTCGGTGTAAAGGTCGGCACGGCGGCCATGGCCCTTTTGGGCGTAGATCATCACGGCGTCGACAGACAGTGGGTCGATCTTCCACTTCCACCAGTCGCCCCGGCGGCGGCCTACCTGGTAAGTGGCCGTTTTGCGCTTGAGCATGATGCCTTCTGCATTTATGGAGCGGGACTCTTCGCGCTTTTTGGCGAGATCATCCCAACTATTAAATTCTATCAATTCTGAAAGCCGGAACATTTCCGGAAAAGGTGTTGCCGCCTGTAACTGCTCTAAAATAGTCCGGCGTTCTGATTGTGATTTATAGCGAATGTCCTCACCATTATATTCCAGGCAATCATAGGCGATGACGGCCACCGGACTTTCTTCCAATATTTTTTTGCTGAGATTTTTACGGCCGATACGGGTTTGCAGCACATTGAACGACATCGGCAAACCATCCTTAAAGCTCATGATCTCGCCGTCTATCACCGTGCCATCGGGCAGGGCATTGAGAAACGGGTGCAGCTCGGGAAATTTATCGGTAGAAAGATCCTCGCCGCGGCTCCAGATAAAGATCTTGCCGTCGCGTTTGATAAGCTGGCCGCGTATACCGTCCCATTTCCATTCGGCCTGCCATTGGCCGGCATCGCCTAAGGCGCCTTCTATTTCTTCCACGGAACGTTGCTTGTCTGACGTTTCCTGTATGGGATAAGCAAGAAAGAACGGATAAGGCCTCGATACATCATCAGAAGCGCCGCTTTCCTGCACCAGTTGCTCATAAGTATAAGTTTCGGGCATCCAACTACCCATAATGCGATGGGTAAGGGTAGCGGCATCCAGGCCGGTTATTTCAGCCAATGCCTTGATCACTAAGTTCTGCGAAACGCCTACACGAAAACTGCCGGTAAGCAGCTTATTGAATACAAAGCGTTCCTGTGTATCCAGCATCGCCCATGAATCCAGCAGCCAGAGTTTGCGTTCTTCTTCCGGTTGCTGGCCGATGGCGTTCAACTCAGCTATCCATTGAGTGAGGTTTTTGTCGTTGGTGCTTTCCTTTTGCGGCATCAGCAGCGCCATGGTTTCGGCAAGGTCGCCAACCACGTGGTAGCTTTCCTCAAATAGCCATTGCGGGATGTTCGATGCTTCCATTGCCCAGGTGCGGATGAGCGTGGAGTTGATGGGCCGCTTTGGCCTGCGCCCGGTGAACAACGCCAGCATATGCATCTTGTCGGTATCGGGTACACAGTTAAAATAGTCCTTTAAAACTTTAACCTTTTCGTTGGTTTTGTTGGTTTCGTCGAGAGAGAGGAAGAGTTGAGCGAAGGCTTTCATTGAGCAGGCCCTCCAGCCTCGCCTGAATTAGATGCCTCAAATTCTTTCTCCTCTGCCGCAACATCCTGCGGGTTTTCCTCTTCCTCGCCGCCGTAAAGGGTGTGCACTTCTCTTGCGTTAAATCCTATTTCGTTAAGGTAACGGGTAAAGGATGCGGTGTAGCCGTGGGTAAGGTAAACGCATTCGCAGCCGGTAGCGTCGATGGCGCTGATAAGGCCGTCCCAATCGGCGTGATCAGATAGGATGAAGCCGCGATCGGCAGCGCGGCGGTGTTTGGCGCCGCGCAGGGCCATCCAGCCGGAGCAGTAGCCAAAGCTGTATGGGCCGAACTTGCGCATCCAGGGCGTGCCGACTGATGACGGCGGAGCGAGGATGATGCCTTTGCGTACTTCTTCTTTTGAAGTTTCCTGCGTGATCCTTTCGGTTGGGTTGAGTATTACACCGTTGCGTCGCAGGGCTTCGTTAGTGTTTTCGATAACACCATGGGTATAAACCTTGCCATTGAACAGATCGAGATTTTGCAGGATGCGTTGCGCCTTGCCCAGCGAATAGCCAACGATCACTGTTGCCAGTCCGTTGCTCAGGTTATTGCGCCACCAGTTGTTGACGTCTTCAAAAACCTGTACCTGTGGCTTCCATTGGTAAACGGGCATGCCAAAGGTGCATTCGGATATGAAGTGATGGCATTTGACAGGTTCGAAAGGCGTGGATATGCCGTCATCCTCGGTTTTATAATCGCCGGATACTACCCAAACCTCGCCCTGGTATTCGACTTTGATCTGTGCCGAGCCGATGACATGGCCTGCGGGGTATAGCGTAACGGATACGCCGTTCTTCACTATTTTTTCGCCATACTCAACCGTTTGCAGCGCGATCCCGCCGAGGCGGTAAAGCAATACTTCGCGCGACAGATAGTGGGCGAGGTAATGCTTGTGGCCCAAATAAGCATGATCGGAATGGGCATGGGTGATCACTGCATCGTCCACCGGTTTCCAGGGGTCGATATAGAATTTACCCGGGGCGCAGTAAATGCCCCGGTCGGTAAATTCAAGCAGTGGTTTTTTGGCCATAATGGTATTAACTGGAATATTGGGTTTTGGTTTGGATAAGAGCTAATTATCAACGTAGCCTGTTTTAACCACAGAGTGCACAGAGAGAAAAAAACACAGAGAACACGGAGTTAAAAAAATCTCTGTGCACTCTGTGTAAATCTCAGCGTGCTCTGTGGTTAAATTGGAAGTATGTTGAACTTGTTTCAAACATCTCATCTGCTTGTATACTATGCATGTGTACCGCCTGTCTGTGAGATCCCGAAACAAGTTCGGGATCTCACAGACAGGCGGGAGGGGCATAAAACAAAAAATCCCGGTTTGCGGCCGGGACTTGTCTGCTATTTGTTATTTTTAGTTTTGTAACTGCGGGCTCTGCGGATTGGTAACCGATGTTACCTTGCTGTTCATGTTCGCGAAGTCGGCGATGATCTGGCCGGCTTCTATTTTGATGAAGTCGAGATCTTCGGTGCGCGGTTTGGTCTGGCCTTTTTTGAGTGGAGGCAGGCCTAAGGCTACACGTTTGTCATTATCCCTGTCGAATGTTTTCTGTTCGTCGCTGTCGCGTTGCTTTTTCAGCTCGGCTTCGTTAAGGGTAACGGATTTTTCTTCTTCATGCTTTTTAAATTCGGCTACGTCATCCAGCAAATATTGGTAGCTTTTGCTTGCGGTCATGCGCTGATCGTGCATTTTGCGCAGCTGGATGATAGGCTGCGACAGGTCGCCGAACTTGGTATAGTCGCTTTTCGCGATTACGTCAAACGGCATGGCTGATGGTTCGGTATCTTCACCATATTTATCCAGCGGGATAATCGATGGGAAGGTAATATCAGGCGTAACGCCATGGCGCTGAGTTGAATTACCGGTGATACGATAAAACTTGGCAATAGTTAAGTTCAACTGACCAAACTGGCTTTCGCTGCCACCGGACGCATATGCTTTAGTATTTTTGCCCATTAATTGAGCCACCTTATCTGCAATGCTTGGGTTGATCACTTTATCCATTTCTATCTCGTTCTGTACAGAACCTTTACCATAGCTTTGGGTACCCATGATCACCGCACGACCATAATCCTGCAAAGCGCCCGAGAAAATTTCGGAAGCAGAGGCGCTGAAGCGGTCTACCAAAATGCCCAGCGGGCCGCTGTAGTCAATTGACGGATCTTCATCACTATCAACCTCTACCTGGTCGCGGGTGTCGCGTACCTGTACTACCGGGCCTTGTTTAATGAACAGGCCGGTTAACGAAATAGCTTCGGCCAATGAACCGCCGCCGTCTTCACGCAGGTCGAGCACGATACCGTCGACATGCTCATTTTTTAATGAGTCGAGCTCTGCTTTTACGTCGCGGGTGGTGCTGTGGTAATTGGTTGCGCCCGATTGTGCCGCATTGTTATCCACGTAAAACGCCGGGATATTGATGATGCCTATTTTAACGGTTTTGCCGTTGTTATTATAAGTGCGTATTTCTTTTTTAACCAGCTCGTCTTTTAAAACGATCTTGTCGCGTACCAACTCAACAGTTTTTGGCTTGCTGCCTATGGCTGATTCGGCGGGCAAGATCTGGAGCCTTACAACCGAACCTTTAGGGCCACGGATGAGGCCGATGGCGTTGTTAATATTCCAGCCTACAATATTCTGAAACTCGCCGGTTTTGCCTTGCGCTACGGCAACAATACGGTCCTTCACGCTTACCTGGTGGCTTTTATCAGCCGGGCCGCCATGTACCAGCGTCTCGATGGTCACATAGTCGTTTGCAACACCCAGCGTTGCGCCGATACCTTCAAGCGAACGCGACATTTCCATATTGAACTGTGCCGCATTGAATGGGTTGAAGTAATTGGTGTGCGGGTCGATAGCTTCGGTAAACGCATCCATAAAGCTTTGGAAAACTTCCTGGTTGGTAAGCTTGTTTGATTGCGAAAGCAGGTCGTTGTACCTTTTCTTTAGCGTTACTTTATTTTTAGCCATATCAGGACTGGCCATTTTCATGTTCAGCAGGTCGTATTTTACGTGCTTGCTCCATAATTCGTCCATTTCAGCCTGTGAGGTGATGTATGGCAGATTGTCGCGATCGTAAGTAAAGTTTTCGTCCTTACTGTAATCGAAGCTTTTATCTACCTGCGCTAACGAATATTTGATGGCATCAAGATACCTCTTCTGGAAAACATTGAACATGTAGAATACATCGTTCAGGTTACCGGCCTTTATGTCGTCGTCAAACTGGTCTTTATATTTTTCAAAATCCTTTACGTCTGATGCCATCAGGTAATTATGGTTCTCATCAAGCTTTTTAAGGTAATTTTTATATATAATTTCAGACAGTGAATCATTCAACTCAACTTTCTTATAATTATAACGGGTAATGAGCTCGGCTACTTCTTTTGTTACCACTTGCTGACGCACATCGGGTTGCAAATCATTGGAACCCACCACTTTCATCGGTTTTGCAGGCGCGGCTTTACAAGCCAGGGCAGCGCCGAGCAATAAAAAAACATACACTTTTTTAAACATATCTTTTACTGTCTTAAGATCCGGAATATATAACATCAATACTTGTGCCTATTATGAGTTTGCTAATGTAAATAAAAAGAGACAGTTGAAAAGCTGCCTCCAAATTAAGAATAACAATATTACAATAATGTTTGATTTAATTTAAAGATAAGACAGGGCGACGGGGTGAAAGTTACAATGCGCAGATAAATTAATTAATTGCGTGTTTGTTACCTGTTGTTTGCTACTTGTCGCTCGGTTACTTGTCGCTTTCACCGCTCAATTGCTGCTGAGGGCTAGTTCTTTTGTCTTGGACACAAAAGAACCAAAAAGTCAAGTCAGCCCTAAGGCTTCTTTGCCGCACGGGCTTTGCACACTATCCAGCACTTGCCTTTACCCACAAAATCAGGCAAAACCTGGGCTTGGTTTTTATCCCGGCCAAGCCGCTCAGGGCCTGTGCTTAGCGAAAACCCCTAGGCCCTGCAGCCGCACTGCCCAGCATCGTTTTGCCTGATTTTTAGCCGAAGCTCACGGTCTGACAAATGTCTCCTAACAGATGACTTCTTCCTGTAAAGATAAATCTACGGTAACCATGCAGAGGTTGTGAATAACTCGCCAGAAGATTTAATTCGTCACCACTTTTTTATCGTCCTTTTTGGCGGTTATCATGGCATCATCTGCGTAGTGCAGCACCACTTTGGCGGTGGATTTATAAAGCTGTATAAATTTTATTTCCTTTTCAATAGCTGCCACATTGTCGCTCCAGTTGTGGGCGGTTGCCAGGCCGCAGGCTTCGGCCAGGTCCTGTTGTGCCAGGGTAGGCTCACCCAGATCGGTCTTTACCAGCGCCAGGCTCATCAGGTTAGTAACAATGTGCCGGTCGTCGTTTGTGCGGCGGGCGAGCGTGGTGCTTTGCAGCAAATACCATTTGGCTTCGGAGAGGCGCTTTTGTTTGATATAAAGCTGCGCAAGGTCGCTGAAGTTGTAGCTGGCCTGGTCGTAGATCCTCCAACTCATATTATGCCTTACTTCTTTAATAATACGCTGCTCATTAATCACCATCATATAATCCGTCATTTCAGGATGGAAAGCAGGGATCTTAGCTATAGCCGTAGCCGGGATGCTTAAATGCTTTGCGGAGGTATTCTTTGCGCTGACTATCAATGGCAAACGCTCGTGTTTTTTGAGTATTTGGTACCATTGCGCCGACGCAGAAAGACTTAGCGCGGTGAGTAATACAATAACCAGCGTAAATTTTTTCAATTCTCCCTTGGGTTTAATTAATTAATCAGTACGCAAAGTTACTAATTAATGTTACGCAAGTTAAATATTTAATTGTCAATTATTCAAACTTCTACCCTTGGGTATATAGTATAAATATCCGGTCTTTCGTGTTATTTTTTCTTTGCTGCAAAGCTGCCATTAGGCTGTATAAAGGTAGCCCCGGTAATTTTTTGAGTGCCTGCCGGATCAAACTGGAGGTAAAAGCCCTTTAATATCTTTAATGAAAATTTGTCGTTGCCATTGTAAACCAACTCATAATCTGGTTGGCCGGGTACATGAGCATAAAGCGTTTTGCCATCTTTAATATATACACTCGCCGTTATACCCGGTAGCTCGTAGTCGCCAACATATTTTTGCAGTTCAGCGGCTAATAGGTTTCTCTTCTGCTGTCTTACCAAAAACAATTGGCTTTAACCTCTCTTCCAGCAAGCTTTGCATGGCATCTATGTCACCTTCGGTGTTCATGGTAAATTGCAGCTTCATACCGCCTTCCCCGGTAGTATCGATGCCGTCATGCGGGTCTTTTAAAAAAACATCGAATACATCGTAGTTGTTATGCCTGAGCCAAAGCGTTTGCAAATTGGTTTTGCCAAACAGCGAATCACCTTTTATGTAAAGTTTAAATGTTCCGTAAGCAGGGTTATTGTAATTGCCTGCATAATCAGCAAGCGCGTGTGTAGCGGGGTTGTGTTTTGTGGTTTTGCTTTTTGCTTTTTCAGCCTTTTTTTCGCCTTCCAACTGTGTCATGAATGCTTTCCGTTGTTTGTCGTTCCAGTTTTCATAACCCATTTTCAGCAGCCTGTCGGCAATGATATTTTCGACAATGGAAGGCACCTGCGAACCATTCTGATTGCTTAACACAACTATACCTACACTATCGGCAGGAAAAAAGCAGGTACTTGCCGAAAAGCCGTCGATATTGCCGCCATGCTCCACACAGTAATGACCTTTGTATGATGTCAGGAACCAGCCGAAACCGTAATTGGCGAAATAGATGCCGGGCTCTTCTTTACCGGGCAACGCCCCGTCGACGATTGCTTGTGAGCTGATAGCCTGGTTACGGAAATTTTCGGGTATGATCTCTTTGCCATTATACTTGCCGTTATTGATCCAGGTGATAACCCATTGAGCCATATCATTCGCACTGCTGTTGATGGCCCCGGCCGGCGACATGCCCATGATGTGATAGTAGTCGAGTTTTTTAATTACGGTATCTTGTTTTAATCCATAGCCTGTTGCTATATCGCCGGTTTTTTCCATCTCATCAATGCTTACATCAGACCGCGACATGCCCAGCGGCGTAAAAAAATTCTCCTTAATATTATCTCCCCAGCTTTTACCTGTTATATGTGCTATTATTGCGCCCTGCGCGGCAAACATAAAGTTATTGTATTGCCACTTCTGGCGTACGCCAAAGGTAGGCTCCATATATTGGACACGCGCTATGAGGCTGTCCGGCGAATCGACGTTAAAGAAATACCACGAGGCATCATGCCTTGGTAAACCCGTTTTATGCGACATCATATCGCGCAGGGTAATGGTATTGTTCATGGCATCGTTATAAAAGCGAAGCGTAGGCAGGTAAAGCCCGACAGGTTTATCTATATCAAGCTTTTTATCGGCTTCCAGCTTCCCGATCATTGCAGCTGTAAAGGCTTTTGAGCATGAGCCGATGGCAAAAAGCGTATTGGGTGTTACAGGTAGCTTTTTATCTAAATCACTATAACCAAACCCACGGGCATAAATCACCTTGTTTTTCTCCACCACTGCCACAGCAAAACCGGCAGCGTGCCAATTTTTCAGTATACGCGCAAAAGCAGTGTCAAGCCCTTTAAAACGTGTGTCGGTATTTTTTTGCTGGGCGCCAGCATGCAATGCCGTTAAGAGCAGCAGTATAAGGGTTAGTTTTTTCATTTTATTGAGCTTGGCTTAATAGAAACGTAATGTAAGCAAAGCATCTATGAAATGCTCATAAAACATTTGGTTGTGCAATAAATTAAACCATTGCAGGAAGAATGAGTAACGGTGTACCGATCAATCGGTGCAATTATTCAAATACTTCGGCGTGTTCACTTTGGTCGTCGTGAAGGGCCCAAACCATGTAGGGATGTGTATCGGCGTGATAGATCTCGCCGCTGGCGGATATGCCGATCACCCCGGCAAAGCCGTCGATCGGTTTCAGTTCGTCAAGGGTTTTTTCGGTGGCCTGGGCCAGGTGCATACCATCGGTTACCCGGGTTACTATTTTGGCGGCTATGGCGCCGCTTACTATGTCTTCGCCTACGCCGGTGCAGGAGATGCCTGCAAATGCATTGGCGTAATTACCTGCGGCGGTGGCTGAGTCGCTTACACGACCGGGGATTTCGAAGCCTTTGCCGCCTGTAGATGTGCCTGCAGCGATATTGCCGGCCATATCCAGCGCTACACAGCCGACGGTGCCTTTGCGGATGGAGCCGCTCAGCTTTTGCTCGTATTCCCAGCGGCGTTGTGGGATCTCGGGGTTGTAGTAGCCGAAACCGCTTTCGCGCGCGAAATCCTGCGCGCCTTTGCCGCTCAGCACTTTGTCCTCATAATTTTGCAGCTTTTCGGCAATGCAGATGGGGTTTTTTACCTCTTCCACGTTGATAACGCCGGAGAATTTCATGGTTTTGCCATCCATCAGCGAAGCGCTCAGGCGTATGCGGCCGTCGCTTTGGATTTGTGAGCCGGTGCCAGCGTTAAACAGTTCGCAATTTTCCAGCAGGTGCACAGTGTACACTACCGTTTCGAGCGCGGTGTGCGCGGCAAGGTGCTTGTAGCCCTGCTCGGCAATTTCCTTCAATGCTTCCTGTTTGGCTTTTTTTACCTCCTGGTTGGTGTTGGATTCGCTGAAAAAGCCTCCGTGAATGATGAGTTTCATAGTAGTAGTTTTAATTGGGCGTTTCCCTGTCCGTAGGACTCCTTCGGAGCGGGCCGGGCTTTTCGCTCATACGCCTGCAGGCCTTATCCGCGAAGGCCTGTATCCGCTGCAATCCTCCGTAGGAGTCCTTTGGACCTAACGCGGCAATGTTTGTTACCTGCCGCTTTGTTTTACCCCCTCCGTCTCCCTGCGGTCGACACCTCCCCCTAAGCTTAGGGGGAGGACGCTAAGTTTGGCTTTCGATCCCCTCTTGAGAGGGGGCGCGATGGATAGTGCGGCTGCAGGGGTGTGTTATCAAAGCGACAAGTATATCGTACAAACACACCCCTGCAATTACACTCAAGTCCGGCACACCCCCTCTCAAGAGGGGATCGGAATTTCTTTAACGATAACGCTTAGTAATTATTCCCCAGGGTCGCTGCTGCTTATTTTTATCAGGTCGTCGTCGCCTACTTTGATGAAGACGCCTTCTTCAACCTTAACAATTTTTTTGATGAGTAGTTTGTGCTGGTGGATGTCGTACTTGTCGTAGATAGACATGACGTGCACCTTCAGGTTTTCGATGGAAACCGGCGAGCCGATCTCTACATCGTAAATGTTGGTCGACACCATATTGCGGCCGTCGACCAAAATGGTTAGACCGGAACCGATGGATTCCATCATGCTGCCTTCGGTGATGAGCAGGCCTGCGTCTTCGCCAAGGCCAATGCCCAGGATGCCGGGGTTACTGGCCACTGCATACATAAGCCTGCCAATGCGGCCGCGCTGTACAAAGTGAGTATCTACAAAAACGGAATCGATAAAACCTAAACCGGCGGTGATCTGTACGTGGCCTTTTATGAGTGCCTCGTTGCTGGAACCACGGTAGATCATGTGCGCCGATGCTGCTGCCGCACCTGCTGAAGTGCCGGCGATAACGAAAGGCTCTGTTTGGTAACGATGCTTTAATATCTGCAAAAACTGCGTACCGCCGAAAATGGCGCTGAGGCGGAGCTGGTCGCCGCCGCTGAACATTACAACGTCGGCCTCGCGAATGCGCTGCAGGTAATCTTTTTTGTTGGTATCCTCGCGGCTGCGGATATCGAGAATGTTGATATGCGTAACGTTGAGGTGGTTGAAAGCGCGGATATATTCGCTGGCTACCAGCTCGGGTATTTGAGATGCGGTGGTGATCACTTCCACCTTCGAGCCTTCTTTGTGAAGCGATTCGGTGATGATGCGTTTGAGTATACCCTGCTCGAAAAACTTGATATAATTGGGTTGCAGGATGTTTTCCTGGGCACTGATGTTACTGCCCATATCCACGGCTCCGCCAATTATGATGAGTTTTCCTTTTGGGGACATGCTGTTTAGTTAGTGAATGGTTGATTATGTTGATTAAGTGAGTGGTTAAACTGCCTTAAAAGAACCATTCACCTGATAAACCTAATCCAACTTAATCAACCACTACACAAATTAAGCAAAAAATGGTGGGACTGGGTCGGATTATTTCAAACATTGTGATGGGAATGTTGATAACATGGACCGTTGATTAGAATGATTTCTTTGATTTCGTTGATTTTTGTCTGAACCAGGATTTGAATGATTAAACAGATTTACAGGATAATAATATCAAATCGGACATCCTGTAAATCATAAAAATCTGTTTAATCCTGGTTCAAACAATCTTTGCGTTAGGGATTGGAAGGGTTTAGTGCCCGCATGTGCGCTGGCCTGTGGCGGGAGCGGTACCGGAGCGCAGCGGAGCCCTGGAAAGCCTGCCCGCTTCTATCAGCGGGAACGCCCTGGTTATGCTATTAATTATCTGGCGTTAACAAATCGTGTACCGCCGGTAAACGCAGGGGTTGCTTTGTCGTTCGCTCGCACAGCCCGGCTCACTCCGCGCAATGACGTGAGGGGTATAAACCACAAAATTTGCCTCAAAACCCATCAAAAAAACTATTTGATTGTTACCCTGTAACATTTTTATAATTTTAGGGAGTTTAAAACTGCATCTGACAGCTAATGAAGATAGAAAATATACAAGTGCTGCGCGGGCCAAACATCTGGAGCGTGAGCCGCAAGAAACTGATACAAATGCGGCTGGACCTGCAGGAAATGGAGCACCAGCCGACCAACAAAATTCCGGGTTTTTATGAACGGCTGAAAGCGCTGATCCCCAGCCTGTACGAGCATCGCTGCTCGCCGGGCGTGGAGGGCGGCTTTTTTCAGCGGGTGCAGGCGGGTACCTGGATGGGGCATGTGGTTGAGCACATTGCGCTGGAAATACAAACGCTGGCCGGCATGGACACCGGTTTCGGGCGTACGCGCGAGACCAAGTCGCCTGGTGTGTATAATGTGGTATTTAATTACCTGGAAGAAAAGGTGGGCATTTTCGCGGCGGAATCGGCGGTGCGGATCTCGGACGCTTTGATAAAGGGCGAAAGCTACGACCTGGAGAAGGATATACAGCAGATGCGCGAGATACGTGAGGCTACGCGGCTGGGGCCGAGCACGGGGTCGATAGTGGAAGAGGCCATTGCGAGGGATATTCCGTGGATCAGGCTGAATAAGCAGTCGCTGGTGCAGTTGGGGTATGGCAAGAACCAGGTGCGCTTCAGGGCAACGATGACCGAGCGTACCAGCAGCATTGCGGTGGATATTGCCAGCAATAAGGAAGAAACCAAGCGCATGCTGCAGGAACAGGCCATACCGGTAGCTAAGGGAACGACCATCTCTTCAACCGATGAGGTGAACCGGGCGATACGCGAGGTGGGCTATCCACTGGTGTTCAAGCCGCTGGATGGTAACCACGGCAGGGGAATTACGACCAACATCCGTACGCCGGAAGATGCTGTTGCAGCCTACGAGCATGCAGCAAAGGTATCGCGCAGGGTGATCGTAGAGCGGTTTGTGCAGGGGTATGACTTCAGGGTGCTGGTGATCGATCATAAGATGGTAGCCGCTGCGCTGCGCGACCCGGCGCATGTGAAGGGCGATGGCCATTCGACCATACAGCAATTGATAGATATTGAGAACATGGACCCACGCCGTGGTTACGGGCACGAGAATGTATTGACGCTGATAACCGTTGACCGTGACACGCTTGATCTGCTGGATAAAAAGGGCTACACCCTTGATACTATCACCGCTAAGGGCGAAAAGGTATTTTTAAAATCGACCGCCAATTTAAGTACGGGCGGCACTTCGGTGGATGTGACCGACCATGTGCACCCGCAGAACGTATTTATCTGCGAGCGGATCTCGAAGATCATCGGGCTGGACATATGCGGTATAGACATTATGGCCCAAAACCTGAGCGAACCACTGATAGATACCGGCGGCGTGATACTGGAGGTTAATGCCGCTCCGGGTTTCAGGATGCATATTGCGCCAAGCGAAGGCTTGCCACGTAACGTAGCTGGTAATGTGATAGATATGCTTTATCCTTATGATAAATCGGCGAGGATACCTATTATTGCCGTTACGGGTACCAATGGTAAAACCACCACCACACGCCTGATAGCGCATATTGTAAAAAATAACGGCTATCGCGTGGGCTATACCACCAGCGACGGCATCTATGTGCAAAACACCATGATGATGAAGGGCGATACCACCGGCCCGGTAAGTACCGAATTTATTTTGAAGGACCCAACTGTTGATTTCGCCGTATTGGAAACTGCGCGCGGCGGCATCCTGCGCTCGGGTTTGGGTTTTGGATGGTGCGATATAGGCGTGATCACCAATATACAGGAGGATCATTTAGGGCTTTCGGACATCCATACGCTGGATGACCTGGCGCGCGTGAAAGCGGTGATTGTGAATTCGGTAAAGAAGAATGGCTGGGCCGTGTTAAATGCGGACAACGAGTACTGCGTGCGTATTGGCAAAAAAGCCGATTGCCATGTGACCTATTTTAGTCGTAATGAAAATAACCACGTCATAAAAAGCCATTGCAAAAAGGGAGGTATAGCCTGCGTTTTAGAGAATGGCTTTATCACCATTGTTAAAGGCGATTGGAAAATCCGTGTGCAGCGCGCGGCCCTTATCCCGCTTACGTTTGGTGGTACCGTGCCATTTATGATAGAGAATGTGCTGGCGGCAACATTGGCGACCTACCTATGGGGTTTCAGAACGGAAGATATTAAAACCGCGCTGGAAACCTTTATCCCGTCGGCCGCGCAAACACCTGGCAGGATGAATATCTTTAACTTCCGCGAGTTTAAATTTATGATAGACTTTGCCCACAACCCGGATGGCTTTAATGGTATAAAGGAGTTTTTAAGTCATGTTGATTCTGATTACAAAATAGGTCTCATCGCCGGCACAGGCGACAGGCGCGACGAGGATATCCGCGAGATAGGCCGCCTATCCGCCAGCATGTTCGATCATATACTAATAAGGCAGGAAAACCATACCCGCGGCCGTACTAAAGAGAATATCATTAGCTTACTGTTAGACGGCATTAAAGAAGTAGATGCAAATAAACCTTACGAGATCATCGCCGGCACAAATACCGAGGCCATTGCTTACACTATCAGCAAAGCAAGACCAGGTGCGTTTATTACCTCGTTAAGCGATGCGGTGGACGGGGCGGTGGAAATAGTACAGAACTTTTTGGAGAAGGATATGAAGTAAGGAGGATTTCGGATTTTGGATGTTCGATTTCGGATTTGATTTATGAGTGACGCTGTGAACAATATTACCGTTCTCGCCGGCGATGAAGGCGAGTTGCTTAACATTGCGGGTGGTAAGTACCGGGTGCTGATCAGCGGGGAGGATACTGGTGGTAATTATGCCGTTATCGAAATGAATGTGCCGCCGGGCGGCGGGCCGAACCCGCATGCGCATGCCGATATGCAGGAAATGTTTTATGTGGTGGAGGGTGAGATAGAGTTCAGGACGGAGACGGGGAAGACCGTTGCCGGTGTTGGTGGTTTTATTAATATCCCGTTAGGCGGTGCGGTGCATGCGTTTAAGAATATTTCCGGTCAGCCGGCGAAGTTGCTTTGTACGGTGATGCCTGCGGGGTTGGAGATGATGTTTAAGGAAGTGAGCGGGAAGAGTCCGGACGAGGCGCGGGAATTAATGAAGAAGTACAGGCAGGTGGTTTACCCGGTGGATTATTTGGGGTAGGTAAGCTGTCCGAAGGACTCCTTTGGAGAAAGCTTATGCAATAGTTTGGCACGAGTTACGCTACGCTAAACTCGCGCCAGCGTTGGGACAGCTTTCACCTTATTTTTACCATAGAAACGGAGGATCTCTTTTTTTTCTGCAGTATTGCCGCGTTCAAATACACGCCTGATGATGGCCTTATATTTTTTCTCCCAATCTATCTTGTCAAAATCTGTATCCCAAAAAAGTGCTTTATGGATAATGGTAAAGTCGGGGTGATGTGCGGAGTTTTGCTTCAATTTTGCTTTATCGATTTCAAAGCAGGCCTGCAGCAAAAACATTGTCCCGGCTTCAAAGTCTAAGGCCTTGTCTACTTTTAAAGAAAGATCAGGCGTCATTAAACGCCGCCCTTTTGTAATCTCGTTTAAAGTTTGCGGGTAAATTTCAAGCGCAATGGCAAAAGGGCCCTTTTTAAGATTCCTCTTTTTAAGTTCTCTATCCAAAATTAGTCCCGGATGAATGCCTTTGTATTTTGAAAGCGTAATCTCCATATTCAAATATAAACAAATTTGTTTACATTATAAAAGTTATGTTTTTGGAAAATCACAAAACGACTGATCAAACGTTAATAGGATAATTGCTCTACATTTAAAATATGAAAAGATCAGCTTTCATCTCACTAATCTTACTGGCATTATCGGCGCGGGTTATGGCGCAAACCGCGAAGCCCCGCTACCTGCTGGCGCTTTCAAAGAACGACCATACTTTGGCGTTGGTAGATCCTGTTACCTTGAAAGTGGTTGCAAAGGTGCCTGTCGGGCCTGACCCGCACGAGGTGATCGCATCTGCTGATGGGAAAACTGCCTATGTTTCCAACTATGCCGGCGGCAGTTTGCATGAGCTGGACATTATCGACCTGGTTAATAAAAAAGCCTTGCCTGCGGTGGATACCAAGCCGCTGATCGGTCTTCACGGGCTGGCGTTTGCAAACGGTAAGCTATGGTTCACTGCCGAAGGCTCAAAAACGGTAGGCCGGTACGACCCGCAAACCGGCCAGGTGGATTGGGCAATGGGAACCGGCCAGGACCGCACGCACATGATATACGTAACGGCTGACGGCAAAAAAATATATACCACCAATGTAAGCTCGGGTACCGTGAGCATATTGGTGGATACGCTGATTAAGCCGGGAAATTTCGGTCCGCCGCAGGGTGGAAACCCTCCACCGGGAAACCCTCCCCCGGGTGGTGGTCCGCCGCAGGGATTTCGCCCGCAGCCGCATGCCGACTGGAGCCAGACCGTGATACCGGTTTCAAGAGGATCGGAAGGGTTTGGCGTGTCGCCTGATGGCAAACAGCTTTGGACGGCCGCAGCGGATGACGGTTCGATAGCGGTTATCGATCTTGCTTCAAAAAAGGAGATCGCGCGGATAGATGCAAAGGTACTTGGCGCTAACCGGCTGGCATTTACGCCCGACGGTAAAAAGGTGCTGGTATCGAGCTTAAGGAACGGAGACGTGGTGGTGTTTGACGTAGCTACGCAGCAAGCCAATAAAACCATCAATACCGGGCGCGGAGCGGCAGGTATATTGGTTGATCCCGATGGTTCGAGGGCCTTTATTGGCTGCACAGCAGATAACTACGTTGCCGTTATCGACCTGAAAACTTTACTGGTAACCGGCCATATTGATGTTGGCGGAGGCCCCGATGGGCTGGCATGGGCGTGGTGATGAGTAGTAAATAGCTTATGGTTCAGACAAATAACCGTTAGGCCATGCGCGCATATTTCGAGGGCCTCAATATGACAACGCTCCTTTTATCTCCCTGAGTTCCGCGTTAGGGATGGTAGCGGATACCGGCACTTCGAGGGCCTCAGTGTGACAGCCGTGGCTAAGGCCTGTAGGCGTATGAGCGTACAGCCCGGGCCGCTTTGAGGCCTCAGCGCGGGCTGCGGCAACGCCCAATTGATAATCAAATGTCAGCACTCTTACTTAGTAGTTTGAATGTAATGTTAGGCCTACCGGAAATAAAAAGAAACAAACCCCGTTTTTATAAGTTACCTTAGCAGACACTTCTGCAGAACAGTATAACTCAAAACTGTTCATCCCGATACACTTAGGAATTACCGCAATGCTGCGTGGTAATATTTAAGCTTTACCAGACTAAATATTAACCGCATAAGATATGAAACAGCAAAATTACACCGGGTATTTCCGTGTTTATCAGAACGATACGGCCATCACCAAAGTTTCCACCAACGATTTCAGGCAAACAAAGCTGACGCATGGCGCCCATTATGCTTTGCCTGCGGGCGAGGGTTTCTATTATGGTTACAAAACACTTGCTAAAGCGATGCAAATGGCTAAAACAGGTGCATTGGCACATATCAATTTGCTGCTTGGCATGGGGAAGGCCGGTGAGGCGGAGTTGTTGCAATACCGTATGGATCATTACGACGACCTGAACAACAACCTTATTGATGCCAATATCGATAAGGCAAGGGTGACGGCGGATTATGCTTTGTAACCCGGCGGCTTGTTAAGAACAGTATTTATTACACATCAGAACAACCAATATCATGAGTAAAAACAAGAAGAATTTGCCGAACCCGGTTGGGAAAAAAGGCCCGTCGGACTACCAGTCGGGCAAAACACAGGTAGAAAAACCTGAATTAACTAACCTTACTAAAAAACATAAATAATGGAACCAAAAACAAAAGACCGCCTGGCGATGGAATATGCTTACAACCTGAAAAATTCGCAAGTAGAAAACGGGTTTAAGCCAGATGAAAGCTGGAAGCTGAGCCTTGTTACCGATATCGAAAAAGCGGCAATTGAGCGGGGTTATTATCCTACGCTGTCGGAAAAAGTACTTCCGGAAGGACTGCCTGAGCTATTGCGCCTGATAGGCGTACAACTGCAAAAAGCCGGGATCAATTTTAACAGTACACCTGTACCGCAGGATGCGGTTTTAAGCGGCCTGCAATATATTGTTGCTTTTAACCCGGGCAGGCTGCGTTAAGCTGCTTGTTTGTGTTAAAAGATCATTCGATAATTAAGATACAATGTATAATTCCTATACAATAACCGGCGCACAACACTTTGATGCGGCGGAATACCCGCTTGTTGTAAGCGAAATAGAACTTTTAAGCCGTGATTTTTTGAACATGCCGGGAGATCACAAGGCTGATATGCTGATCTCGTATCTGAAGAACCATTCTATTAAAAATGATTGGATAGATGCCAATCCGCAGGCAGCGAAACTGACCATCTCCAACCGCTTTTCGACAGGGGAGATCGAAAGCCTGTTTACAGCGGGCAGGCAATATCCTGGTTTCCTCAGCGAGTTTGAGGAATATTTTAAAAGCCGGTTCAGGAGCAATTAACAGTGCAGCAAGCACGTTTCAAATTAAAAAGCCGGCGAATCTTGAATTGGTGAAGCCTATTGCGCTCTGCTGGTTTTACCTTTTAGCCGAAAAATATGAAAAATTCCGATGCCGAACCTAAACATTTGCAAGCTATACCAGCCTCTGCCGAATTAAAGACTTTCTTCATTGACCATTTAAACCGCATTTATTGCGCAAAATCGCATTTAGTACAGCGGTTGCCGGAAATGACGGATCAGGCCTACTTTAGTGATCTGAAGCTTGCGATAACGGAAACGCTTGAAGACGTGGAGCACCAGATCATCCGCATGGATGAAATTTACGTTCTGCTGGATGCGCAACCCTCACTTGAGAAATGCAATGGTTTGACGGCGATGGTAGAACAGGCTTTTAGCGACATTGGCGAACAGCGGGACAACCACGAAATACGAGATCTTGCCATATTATTTTACCTGCAGCACATTGAAAGCGTAGAGGTATCTTCCTTTCTGGCGCTGCAAATGATCGCTGCGAAGTTTAACAACAAGCAGATCCTCCAATTGCTGCTGGAAAACTTTGATGAAGCAAAGGAGGACAGGGCTTTGCTTGTGCATATCACCAAAAAATACCTTGGTGATTAGTCCGGCATATCGCCTGGGCCTCCCAAACTCATCATAAAGCTCATTGCGCCTGGGGAATGGAGTAGTTCACCGTTATTCAACGACTCTTGCGCCATTTCGGCTGCACGGCGTCGCATTTGCGTTTCATAATCGGCAATGGCTACTTTTAGATCGTCGAACTCTTCGCTTGTGAGGCATTTGGATAACTCGAGCGCATCCAGCATGGCCATGTTAACGCCTTCGCCGGCGAAAGGCGGCATCAGGTGCGCGGCGTCGCCAAGCATGGTGAGGTTGGGCAGCGGCTGCCATGTTTGATCCAGCGGCATGCAATAGATCGGTCGCGGGATGAACGGAACGGCCGCATTTTCAAATAATTCCTGCCATATTTCGTTCCAGCCATCATATTCTGTTTTGAACCAGTTTAACAGCTGGGTTTTGTCATTGAAATCGAGGCCGCTTTTGGCAACCCAGTCTTCCGGGCCTTTAAGGCTGGTATAAAACACCAGGCTGCCGTCGCCTTTGGAGCTAACGATGAGTGTTTTACTGTCGCCGAAGGCAAAGATCTTGCCGCCGTTCAATAGCTTGTGTATGCGCGGGCTTGCCGTTTCCGAATGATATACCGATCCTTCCACCGCCATAATGCCGGAGTAGAATGGCTTTATGGGCGTGACGTATGGCCGCAATTTTGAGTTAGCCCCGTCTGCTGCGATCACCAGGTCGGCAAAGGCCGATGCGCCGTTTTTAAAGGTGACCTGCCAGCCATCGCCCTGCGGGGTGAGCGCTTCGAACTGGCTATCCCAAACCACGGTGCCGGGCAGTAACGAATCGAGCAGGATCTGCTGCAGCGGGCCGCGGTCAATTTCGGGCCGGCCGATCTCTTCTTCGGGCGTAGGCTGGTCTTCCGCTACTATCGCGGCATGTTTATCTACAATGCGCGCCAGCTCGGCGCCAGGCCGGTAATTGGCCCGGAACGCCTCTATCAGCCCGGCTTCGCGGAGCGCTGCAAGGCCCGACTCGGCGTGCAGGTCGAGCGTGGCGCCTTTGGGGCGGGCGTCCTTGTGCAGGTCGCGCTCATAAACCGTTACGTTTGCGCCTTTCATTTGCAAAAGCCGCGCAAGGGTCAATCCGCCGGGGCCGCCGCCTACTATGGCTATTTTTTTGTTTTTGATCAAGCTCATGCTTCGTTGTGTTACCGTGTTATTGGTATGACGGATGAGGTGGGAAAAGATTTTAAATTATTGGCGGGGTAAGGGACTTTTGCATGGATTGCAGAGCCACGGTAATCAGAGTCCCGGATGCGGAATATCCGGACTAACAAGCACTAAACAAGAGTAGGTTTAGTTAATTCATTGATAATTAGACCAATTATTAATAGATTTTATTCCAAAAAACATTCTGGAACTACAGATTGTCTACACAATAGGCGTTTAATTTGGCAATTTATAAATACGGGTTCAGCTTAATTGCGTACCTTTTCATCATGCACCACGAACACCACGTCACCAGCTCAGAAACTATAAGGGATATTGTTATCGGTATGTCCGACGGTTTGACCGTGCCATTTGCTTTAGCGGCGGGTTTGAGCGGGGCGATCAGCTCATCGGGGCTGGTGGTTACAGCGGGAATTGCGGAGATAGTCGCCGGTTCAATTGCCATGGGCCTTGGCGGCTATTTGGCTGGGAAAACAGAGGCGGACCATTACCAATCTGAGCTGCAACGGGAATATAATGAAGTGGAGCGTTTGCCCGAACAGGAAAAGGCCGAGGTTAGGGAAGTATTCGCCGATTTTGGCCTTTCGGAAAGCCTGCAAATACAAATTGCTGATGAAATGGCAAAGGATAAAGATAAGTGGGTGGACTTTATGATGCGTTATGAGCTGGGCCTTGAAAAACCCCAGGCAAACCGCGCCACTAAAAGCGCCACCACCATAGGGGTGTCTTATATAGTAGGTGGTATTATTCCGCTGTCACCATACCTGTGTATCAGCAACGCGCATATAGCGCTTTATTATTCCTGCGTTATTACATTGATCTGTCTTTTTGTATTCGGCTATTTTAAAAGCAAAATGACCGGCCAGCCAGTTTTTACAGGCGCAATAAAAGTAATGGTAACCGGTGCGCTTGCTGCTGCGGCAGCATTTGGCATGGCAAAACTCATTAACGGGCGTTAACAATAAAGTTAGATCAATGGAAATCCCAACGCCTGCAAAAAATGATGTTGACCGTCCGGGAAAAGATAAGCGTTATTCGTCGTCGCTGCGGTTGTGGCACTGGCTAAATGCCATCGTGATCACCGGATCATTGCTTACGGTATTGCTTAATTCAACACTGCTGAACACGAGGAAGAATTCAGCCGTTATAACTGCTAAACTGGCAAAGGCTGGTGTGGCTATCAATGCAGGCCAGGCACGCACTGCAGCGCATGCTTTGAGCAATAATGACTGGGCCGTACATACCTATTTCGGTTATTGTTTGGCCGGGCTTTTACTGTTCAGGTTTATATTAGAGTTTTTCCAGCTTGCTGATCAAAAGCTCATACGGAAGATAAAAAGCGCCTGGCATCATTATCAGCATGGCAAGCAGCAACGCGAAACCGCCCGGCATGAGTTTTGGGTTAAAACACTTTATGCCGTTTTTTACCTGATGTTGCTCACAATGGCCACTACCGGGCTGGCGCTCGCCTTTGAAGACGACGTGCCCTGGCTTAAATCTATCCGCGCTTTCAGGCAAATACATGCCTTCACCATGTATTTAATTTTAGCTTTTATAATTGTGCATTTGGCCGGGGTGTTTTTGGCCGAGCGAAAAGACAGTAGGGGTATTGTTTCGGATATGATAAACGGGGGAGAGCAGAATAATATTCAATAATATCTCCGCATGAGCAAATTTCATTTTAACTACAGAATGTTCCATTAA
>JABDAU010000029.1 GCA_013289045.1 Bacteroidota bacterium
CAAAGGCCATCTGAAAGATCTCACGAAAGTGGTGCTTGGCGTAATTTTTGTTATTGCAGGCATTAATACATCATTAGCCGCAACGCCGGATTCTTTAGCACATATTTTCGATAAACTCCCACAGGTATCCGAGCCCGAACGCGCACTTACCGCAACGGCCATTTACAAAGCCAACCTAAGAAAAACGAGTGAGGCATATGCGATGAATATGCTGAACCATTTGTATGAGCTCGCAGCCCATTGGAATGATAAACGATTACAATGGTCGGTTTATGGCATGCGCGCCGATTACTATTCGGTGAAAGAAAAGCTAAATGAAAAAAGCACTGCCTATTATCTTAATGCAGTCGACTTCGCCACAAAAAATAATTTAATGGTTGAAAAAGGAATAGCATTAAATGACGTTGCTGTTTATTTTTTTATTAATGGCCATAATAACGATGCCTGCCGGTATTTTTTACAGTCGATGGAGAAGTTCAGGGAAGTAGGGTTAGCCAACGTGCCGGGAATTGACAAATATCTTTTTAACGTAGGCAGCTTTTATTACAAATTGGGCGATTTTGACAACTCCAAACCAATGCTGGAACAAGCGTTGATATATTCCAAACCATTATCGCGCGAAAGGATCAATTACCGGAACACGCTGGGGCTGGTGTACCGCAATTTCAAACAATTTAACCCTGCGCTCAACAATTTTCAGCAGGCGCTCCAGATGGCCATTGCTACCAAAGACACTGTTTGGATAGGCATTGCCAGGGGAAATATCGGTTCATGCTATTTTTTGGAAGGGCGATACCAAAAAGCTATCCCCTATATTGAAAACGATTATACTACATCTTTAAAATACAATGAAAAACAAAATGCTGCCATAGCTTTATTAAGATTGGTTGCAATCAACATTAATTATAAAAACTCCTCTGTAGCAGGCAAACAGCTTGATACTGTGTCCGCATTACTAAAAAGTGATACTAAGGAAGATGTACTGAAAGAAACGACAGATTTTTATGATCTTAAGTCGAAATTATACGAGGAGCTGGGGCAATCTGCACAATCTATCGCGTACCGTAAAATATATGAGGTTTATAAAGACAGCCTGATAAAACGTGATAATCTTGCAGCGGTTCAGCGTATACAAATGCAATACGAAGCCGATGAGCGCCTTCGCGAGTTGAGCAGAATAGAGGCTAATGAACGGGTACTAAACGTTAAAACTGATGCAGGCATCGCGGTCCTGATGCTATTGCTTATTATATTGGTATTGGTGTACAACCGCCAGCGGTTGAAGAATAAAAAAGACAAGGAACTGCTTTTAGCCGAAAAACAAATGATAGACGAGCGCTTAAAAAACGCCCGCATAGCCTTACATAAGTTTACGGAGAATATACGCCAGAAAAATATATTGATAGAAAACTTTAAGCAGGAAATAGATAAACTCAGCACGGAATCGGTAGATAAATCGGATGCCGACCTCCTGGAGAGATTGCTGCAGGCGCATATCATGACCGATGCAAATTGGACGGAGTTTAAACGGCTTTTCTCAAAAGTGTACCCTGGCTTTTTCGTTAACCTCAGCAAACAAAACCCTACCCTGTCCACTACCGACACCCGCATTGTAGCATTGATGAAACTCGGACTTAACAATGCAGAAATGGCCAACATGCTCGGCATTACAGTTGAAGGCATAAAGAAAGCAAAACAAAGGCTTCGCAAAAAAATGGATACGCAGGCCGCACTGAGCCTTGATGACGAGTAACTGCTCTTTATCCAAAAAGAAACAGAATCTATAGCCTATTTTAACCTTTACAATAACTTCATAACACATTTTAGATAAAAAGGGCACGATTTGGATGAAAAAAACGTTCAAATTATTATTTGTCCACCTTTTGTCCCCCTGTTTACATATGCAAAACGCCCATTCAGCACTTAACTTTACCCTAAGCAAAAAATCAACTACTAATTAATTTACAAATATCATTGTTATGGACCCAATAATAATGGAAAAGAAAAAATGCCGCCGCTGCGGAGTTGGCCGCCTTGATAGCCGAGTCAAACGTGGCCTGCTTGTCAAAACATTTTTGTTTTGGCTGCCGATAAAAAGATACCGTTGCGATAGCTGTTACAAAAAAAGTTACGTTTTAGGCTCGGCTTCAGTACCCGCAAAAAATCAGCCGCGCCTGCAAGTGCTTTAATTAAAAAAATACCCCTTTATTATAATAAGCTGAATTGACCATTATACCTTTTACCATTATACCTTTTAAATTATAAAACATTGTGGTTTGCTCATCCCTGCCGGTAATTTACTGTACAGTTATTACCCGGCATCCGCTTTCTATACTAAAGGGAAAACATAAGGCGGAGAAAAATTAAGCAGGGCGTTAACGGACCGCCTTGCTCCCCCTCTCAGCCTTGGGAGGGGGTTTGGGATGGGTTTATGGTCGCTGTTTGTCATGCTTACCTAAAATTCGGGCCTACATCTGCCAGCAGCAAACTTTTGCGGAAAATTATACGTTACTTTATATCAGAAAGGTATAATATGCGCGGTTTTGGATTTTCCAAATTTAAGCCCAACGATATCCCCAAAGGCGGTTTCGACGAATTACTCAAGCTTTTTCTTGAATTGCTTAACTATACATCAGGCGATGCCGGCGAAGCGTTGGCCTGGATGAATGAGCTTGACAAGCAATACAACATCACCAATGACGAATATGGCATGGGTGATTTTATTGACGAGCTGAAGCAAAAAGGTTACCTGGATGACGACCAGCAAAATGGCGGCTTCAGGATAACTGCAAAGGCAGAACAAAGCATTCGTCAGTCTGCATTGGAGGAAATATTTGGCAAGTTAAAGAAATCAGGTAAGGGTAATCATCGTTCGCCGCAATCCGGGCAGGGCGATGAAAAGAACGCGGAGCGGAGCGAATTTGAGTTTGGCGACAGCCTGGACCAGATAGATATGACGCAATCTATCCACAACGCACAGGTAAACCATGGCATCGGCGATTTTATGATGACCGAACGCGACCTGGAAGTGGAGGAAATGGACTACAAGACCCTCACCTCCACCGTGCTGATGATAGACATATCGCACTCCATGATCCTTTACGGTGAAGACCGGATAACGCCCGCAAAAAAGGTAGCTATGGCGTTGGCTGAGCTCATCCGTACCAAATATCCAAAAGATACACTGGATATTGTGGTTTTCGGCAACGATGCATGGCCCATAAGTTTGAAGGATTTACCTTACCTGCAGGTTGGCCCCTATCATACGAATACGTATGCCGGCCTTGAGCTGGCAACCGACCTGTTGCGCCGCCGCAAAACGCACAATAAGCAGATCTTTATGATAACCGATGGTAAACCTACCTGCCTGAAGGAAGGAAACCGCTATTATAAGAACAGCATCGGCCTCGACAGGAAAGTGGTGAATAAAACGCTTAATATGGCGGCACAATGCAAACGGCTGAAAATACCGATCACCACATTTATGATAGCAAAAGACCCCTACCTGCAACAGTTTGTACGTAAATTTACCGAAACAAACGGCGGCAAGGCGTTCTACAGCTCCTTGAACGGCCTGGGCGAATACATTTTTGAAGACTACATCAGGAACAGGCGCAGGACGGTTAGGTGATGCTTGAATGTGCAAATATGCAGATGTGCAAATGAAGGAATATACAATAAAGTGCTTTTCCAATTTTCCTTCTCAAAAGAGTCTCGCCGGAAAATGCGCCGCATGGGCCATGTTAATGAAGCGACAACCCATGCACCAATGAACAAATGAACTATTGAACAAATGAACTACAAAGAAATAAAAACACTTGGCGAATTAAAAAAAACCGATTACCGGAGCAGATCTGTAAAAGATGAGCTGCGGGCAAACCTGATAGCGCAGCTGAAAAAAAAAGAAGGCGGCTTTGAAGGCATTATCGGGTTTGAGGATACGGTTATTCCCGACCTGCAAACTGCCATACTTTCACGTCATAATATTTTACTTTTGGGCTTACGCGGACAGGCAAAAACGCGTATCGCACGCCTATTGGTAAACCTGCTGGATGAATATATCCCATATATTGAAGGATCGGAATTATTTGATGACCCGCTGGCGCCAATATCATGGTTTGGCCATAACGAAGTGATTGCCAAAGGCGACAATACCCCTATTGCCTGGCTACACCGTTCGGAACGCTATACCGAAAAGCTGGCCACGCCTGACGTTACCGTTGCCGACCTGATCGGCGATGTCGACCCGATAAAGGCAGCCACGATGAAGCTCACCTATTCAGATGAGCGCGTGATCCACTTCGGATTGATCCCACGTGCTCATCGCGGCATATTTGTGATAAATGAATTGCCCGATCTGCAGGCGCGTATCCAGGTTTCGCTCTTCAACATTTTGCAGGAGCGCGATATCCAGATCCGCGGCTTTAAACTGCGGCTGCCGCTTGATCTTCAGTTTGTATTTACTGCCAATCCTGAAGACTATACCAATCGCGGATCGATCGTAACACCGCTAAAGGACAGGATCGAAAGCCAGATATTGACGCATTACCCGCGTTCGGTAGAGATCTCACGCAAGATAACCCAGCAGGAAGCATTGCTTACACCCGAACAAAAGGTGGCCATTGAGTCCGACGATTTGGTAAAAGACCTGGTGGAACAGATCGCTTTTGAGGCGCGTAACTCGGAATATGTAGATAAGAAATCGGGCGTATCTGCACGTCTGACCATTGCCGCATACGAGAACCTCATCAGCAATGCCGAGCGCCGTATGATCATTAATGGCGAAAGCAGCACCTTTGTGCGCATAAGCGACTTTTTAGGTGTTATCCCAGCGATAACCGGTAAAATAGAATTGGTTTATGAAGGCGAAATGGAAGGCCCGGCGAAGGTAGCTAATATGCTTATCGGCAAGGCCATCAGAACGCTGATGCTGCAATTCTTCCCCGATCCGGAAAAAGCCAAAAAATCGAAGGCGCCAAATCCTTACGTCGAGATCATTAACTGGTTTAGTAATGGCAACAACCTGGCTATCGATGATAATATATCTATAGCGGTTTATAAAAAAATATTGAACGAGGTAGATGGCCTGAAAGCACTTGTTAAAAAGCTTCATCCCCGTTTAAGCGAGAACCAGCAATATTTGCTGATGGAATTTGCGCTGCATGGTTTAGCGGAATTTTCGCAGCTAAGTAAGGGATTTTTGGATAACGGCTTTGCATTCTCGGATATGTTCAACAGCCTGTTCAACCTGGAACCGGATGACGACGACCTGGATATTGATGATGACCGTTATTGAATAATTACACCATTCCGTCATGCTGAACTTGTTTCAGCACCTCATAATAACGGTATACACCATGCACTCGGCTACCTGTTTAGTGAGTTCCCGAAACAAGTTCGGGATGGCATGATTTTCATAGTGAAACTTACGAAGTTTGAAAACTTCGTAAGTTTCACTACTTTGAATTACCCTCCTCAATCAACAACAAAAAAATCACATTCGCTTATTAGTTGCAATATCGCCGGAGATTACGATATTTGACCTAAAAGCAGCGTAATTTATCAACCTTGATTGCTGCTTAATGCCCATGAAGAAAACATTGCAGTCAGTTTTTGATTTCCTGTTGTTCAGCAATATTTTCATGGCATTGTGCGCTGTGTCGCAGGGGCTTGTTACATTCGCGCTCATCGGTTCAAAACCGGTTTATTCGGTATTAGGGATATTGTTCGTATCCACGCTTGCCATTTACAATTTCAGCATCCTTATCAGCAAGCCCCAAAAACCGCTCGACTCGCCGCACAAACGCGAGCGCTGGTTTTTTTCACATTACAGGCTAATGGTAACACTTACCATCGTGTCCATTCTTGCCCTGATGCCTTTATTTGTGCTTATCTCAACGGAATCCAGGATACTGCTTATATTTCTCGGTGTATTGTCATTTGCATATGGGCTGCCGCTTTTCACGTTGGGCGATAAAAAATTCGGGCTACGCAACATCCCGGGGCTAAAGCAATTTATGATCACCCTGGTGTGGACAATGAGCACTGTATTGCTGCCAATGCTCGAATCGCAGCACCTTCATCTTGGCAGCATCTCCATGCGCGATACCACTATTCTTATCGCCAAACGCTTCCTGTTCATCGGTGCGTTGACGGTACCATTTGATATCCGCGACCTTTTCCACGACAAGCAATCGGGCCTCAAAACCGTACCGGTTATGTTTGGTGAGAAAAAAGCATACCTGTTTTGCCAGGTATTACTTGCCGCCTATATCGTATTGCTTTTCATTTTCAGGAACAACGGGCTCAATAATGACTTCTGGGCGCTCTCAATAACAGCCGTATTAGCCGGATGGCTGATCTTCAGATCAAGCTGGCAAAAGAATGAGTACTACTATTTCTTCTTTGTCGACGGCATCCTCATCCTCCAATACCTGCTGCTCGTGGTATTCGGCGCATTACCTGTTCTCTGATCATTTCATTACCGGTATCGCAGCAAATATTCTTAATTAAAAGATTGTAATACTAAAAATACAAAGTTTTGTTACACTTTGCTATCCGATTTCGTATATCTGAAAAATGGCCGCTAATTATAATAACTCAGCCTGGTTTTACGACGCTTTGTCGCGCGTGGTTTATGGCCGTTCGCTGGTAAGGGCGCAGGTATGGTTGTTAGAATATGTACCCGAAAATGCCAATATTCTTATTGTAGGAGGCGGAACAGGATGGATATTGGAAGAACTTACGCGCGTACACCCCAGCGGGTTGACCATTACTTATGTGGAGGTTGCAGCCAATATGGTCGCCTTATCTAAAAAACGCATAACCGGCAACAATCACGTATCATTCATCACCAACGCCATTGAAAATGTAGTACTGCCGATGGATTTTGATGTGGTGATCACTCCTTTCCTATTTGACAATTTTACCGAGCAAACACTGCAGCGTGTATTTTGCCACATTCACAAAGCACTTAAACCAGGCGGCATTTGGCTCAATTGCGATTTCCAGCTTACCGGTCGCTGGTGGCAGAATGTATTGCTAAAAACTATGTTTGTATTTTTTAGGGTGATATGCAAGATCGAAGCCTCGCAACTGCCGGACATTAATACGCGATTTGAAGAAAAGAATTATAAGATGGTGGACGAAAAGACCTTCTTTGGTAAGTTCGTGTTATCGCGGGTGTATAAAAAATAAGAGACGCAAAAAAAGAGACGCAATTATGTGTCTCTACGTCATGTTCTATTTGTAGAGGCGCATAATTGCGACTCTAACAATGCGTTATTCAATATAGCTTTCCAGTATCTTAAAGCCTTTATCAGTGCTTAATTCCACCTTATCAACTGTATTTGGCAGCAATAAGCACTCTCCCATTTTAACGGGATAGCTTTCGCCGTTATATTTCAATTCATAAGCGCCTTCAAGGCAAACGTGTATCACGAAAGAATCCAGGTTGCTGTAATCCTTATCAGTGCTTTTATCAAAATCAAGGACGTTTGTGGTGAAATACGGACAGCTTACCAGGTGAACGGTCTCATCCTTTGCAGGCGTATATTTAGTCTTGTATTCAGGATAATGCTTATAGTCGATAGCAGCCAGCGCTTCTTCTACATGCAGCTCACGTTTATTGCCTTTGTCATCTACCCTGTCGAAATCATAGATGCGGTATGTGATGTCGGAGGTTTGTTGGATCTCGGCAATCAGCAAACCTTTACCAATGGTGTGTACGCGGCCCGCAGGTAAAAAGAATACGTCACCGGCTTTCACATCTTCCTTATTCAAAACGTCGGTCAAATGCCCGCTATTGAATTGCTTTAGATATTCTTCCTGCGTAAGCTCTTTATTAAAGCCGGCGATCAATGTTGAGCCCGGGTCAGCTTCAATCACATACCACATTTCGGTTTTACCAAAGGAATTGTGCCGTTCTTTAGCCAGCTTATCATCCGGGTGGACCTGTATCGAAAGGTCTTCGTTAGCGTCGATAAACTTCACCAACAACGGAAATTCATTCCCAAAGCGCTCATAGATCTTTTTGCCAACCAGCTCATCTTTATATTTCACCAACAGATCGGCCAGCGATTCGCCTGCAAGGCGGCCATTTTCCACTACCGAAACATCAGATTTTACACCCGAAATTTCCCAGGTCTCACCGCAGTTAGGCAGGCTGCCAAAATCTTTATGCAGATAAGTGCGTATTTTTTGACCGCCCCATATTTTATCTTTATAAATCGTTTTAAATTTTAATGGATAGAGTGTTGACATGGTAGAATCGAAGAGTTTATATATTAAAAATTGTTGCTGATAGACTGCTCAAAAATAACTAAATCTTGAATAGTTAGGCCTTCCTTTTTATTCTTCGTAGTTTTCTATCGTATCGGTTGAACGCAATTCCGCTTTTCCGGCATCTTCACCTGCATCTCTGAACGCCCGGCGCTGACGAAGCAGGTCCCAATACTGATCGAGCTCTGATTTTACTTTGTGAAGTTCTTTAACATCTTCGTCTGAAAGATCCTCTTTTCCATACAAAGCTTCCTCTTTGGCAGTTAACTTTTCGATATGCGACAGCACTGATCTGTCTTCCTGTTTGTTTTCCATAGTTGATTTGTTTTGATGGTCGTAAATAAAAGAATGCCTGTAGTTAGTACAGGGTATTTAACGTATTATTTATTTATGATAGGTATTTCGAGTTGTTTACAAATCTTTTTGCAAAGTATATTATCCAATTCCTGATGACGGCCTACCGCAGTTTGCTTTCGGTTTTTTGGATTAACATAAATTGCATGATTGCCACCTTCACGCAGAAGATAACAACCGTTTTCTTCAAGGTGCTTAACTAAAGCCGAACGCTTCATCAGATCAGTTCTAACTCTTCTTTTATAACTGATCTGCCCGAATATTCTTTTTCAGTTAGCTCCTTATTTACATCCAACACTAATTTCAATGCATCTAATAAATTAATCTTTAATTCATCAATACTTTTTCCTTGAGACATTGCGGCAGGCACTTCTTCAATTTGTCCTACAAACCAACCGTCTTCGCCTTCTTCAATAATTGCTGTAAATTTCATATTCAAATATAATCAAAGCACAACAAAAAAGTCCGCATAGTTTTATGCGGACTTTTCAATTTAAGATTCCAAAACTTACGCCAATCTTTTCTGTAAATTCTCGTCAATAGCTGCCAAAAACTCTTCGGTGTACAGGTAATCTACACCGTGTTCAACTTTTGGTTTTATGGTGATGGCCAAATCCTTGGTCATTTTGCCGCTTTCAACGGTTTCTATACAAACTTCTTCAAGCGTTTTGCAGAATTTGATCAGCTCCTGGTTGTTATCCAGCATGCCGCGGAACTCTAACCCTCTTGTCCATGCAAATATCGATGCAATTGGATTGGTCGAAGTTGGCTTACCAGCCTGGTGATCGCGGTAGTGGCGGGTTACGGTACCGTGGGCAGCTTCAGCTTCCATTGTACCGCCATCAGGTGTAACCAGTGTCGAGGTCATTAAACCTAATGAACCAAAACCCTGTGCTACGGTATCGCTTTGTACGTCGCCGTCGTAGTTTTTACAAGCCCAAACAAAGTTACCGTGCCATTTAAGGGCAGATGCAACCATGTCGTCAATCAAACGGTGCTCGTAAGTAAGCTGGTTAGCTTCAAACTCGCTTTTAAATTCGGTTTCGTAGATCTCCTGGAAGATATCTTTGAAACGGCCGTCATACCTTTTCAGAATGGTGTTTTTGGTAGAAAGGTACAGCGGCCATTTTTTCAGCAAAGCCTGGTTAAAGCAAGCGCGGGCAAAACCTTTGATCGATTCATCAGTATTGTACATTGCCAATGCAACGCCATCTCCCTTAAAGTTATACACCTCGAACGACTGCTCTGCGCCGCCATCCTCAGGGGTGAAAGTAATGGTCAGTTTGCCTTTGCCTTTGGTAACAAAGTCGGTAGCGCGGTACTGGTCGCCAAAAGCGTGGCGGCCGATGCAGATCGGTGCAGTCCAGTTTGGTACCAAACGCGGTACATTGCTCATCACAATTGGTTCGCGAAATACCGTACCGTCCAATATGTTACGGATAGTACCATTTGGCGATTTCCACATCTGTTTCAAGCCAAATTCTTCTACGCGGGCTTCGTCAGGTGTAATGGTAGCGCATTTAATACCTACGCCATATTTTTTTATCGCGTTAGCTGCATCGATAGTAACCTGGTCGTCGGTGGCGTCGCGGTATTCAATACCAAGGTCGAAATATTTAATATCCAGATCGAGGTATGGGAAAATGAGCTTATCCTTTATAAATTTCCAGATAATGCGGGTCATTTCATCGCCATCCAGCTCAACTACAGGGTTTTCTACTTTAATTTTCATCGGTGTAATTTATTTTTTATTGGTGATGAAGCTATCATGAGCGGAGCTATTTATTCAGTTTTCGAATTTCAGCTCATGATGGTTTTGACATCTGTAAATGATTTTTTAGTGCGCCCAAATATAGAATTTACAGTCTTAATAAAACTGCACAAAATGTAAAAAAGCGAATAGGGTAGCAATTTATTTTCGTTTTTATTGTTTTTATTAAGATTGATGTTATTTTTATGGAATTATACCTATGGCTTTAACTATGGCTGTAGCTTATTACTTATTTTATGAGGATTTTTAACCTAAAAAAAATATTCTTCACCGTCTTTATTTCCTGTATCGCATTTATTTCAAAAGCTCAATTGGGATATGATTATGCTCAATACGATATCGGTTTTGGCGGTGCGATCAATAAAACATACGGCGACGCCCAGTCGGTAAAAAGCACGCCATCGGTACATTTCAATTTTAATTATAACCAAACGCCGTTCATCAACTATATACTTGAAGTTGAAGCAGGCAAGCTTGAAGGCGGCAACGCGTTGAAAGATACCACCGGCAGGCAGTTTTCCAATAGCTTTACAGCCGTAGCTTTCAGGGTGCAGGTACAGGCGGGGGAGATATTAGATTACTCCAATAGTCCGCTGGCTAATGTGCTTAAGAATTTTTATCTTTCATCAGGTATCGGCATGGAAGTGAACAGTCTTACAACCAACAGGTATTCATACAAAATACCTGACTATTACACACCCGGAGAAGACCACAGCTCGGAGATATATATCCCCGTAAGGTTGGGTTACGAGTTTAAAATATACAATCAATACAATCAGCCTTCGGTAAAAATAGATTTGGCCTACCAGCAAAATTTCATACTGGGAGATGAACTTGATGGCTTTAAGGCAGGCAAAGCCAATGACACTTATACCGAAATTGTACTGGGTGTGAAATTTGCGCTGGGCGGCGTTACATCCTATCGTAAACAGATCACTTATTAGTAAGCATATTCCTTTTTTGCTTTGCGAATTGTTTGGCAAGGTTTTGGTACATTTACTTTAAATAAACTAAATACCTATGAGCATTAACGATAAAGACCCCGTTTTTGACGACGAATCAGTTGACAGGGACCGCACACTAAAAGACGAGTTGGGAGAAACAATTGACGAAGAAGAATTGAAGTTCGATCCCGAAAAAAACAGCTTTGAATTTGATGTAAAAAGCGATGATCCGGATTATGACCATCCCGATCCGTACAATACATCTGCAAAAAACGGTGAAGATTCCACCTCAACTTATGATGAGGCCAATCCTTACGATACTGCGGATGAATATATCCCGAATGAATCGCTGGAAACGGATGTCGAGCAGTTAGCCATGCACATCTCGGACGAAAAAGGTATAGAAACAGACCCTATAGACGAAGCCCTTTCCCGTACGCCTGAAGATGATCGGGATGATCTGGATGAGGAAGGCTATCCGAAGAATGATAGGAAGTACTAAAGATCAATTCTATAAATAAAATAACCCGGCACAATACCGGGTTATTTTATTTATAGCTATTTGGTAAATACTATTTTATAAGCAATTTGTACAGACATGCCACCAGCAGATATTACCTGTGGATCGATCCCTACCCAAGTCATAGACGTTGACGTCAGGCTGGTAATCTGAATCTTATCGTTACTGCTCCGAGCAAGCGGATCTTCAGAAAAAGTTATGTATTGATTGCTACCTGATTTGGTATACGTATAAGTTTGCGTTGAATCGGTAAAATTAATCGTATTAAATCCATCAAATACAGCTGTCTTTGCAGCATCATCCAGTGTTACGTCGGTAATGGGGTTTATCGGGTCGGCAATGCTGAAGATAGTCTGGCCTTTAGTGTATTCGCCAACGTAACTGGTTGTTACTGTCCATTTACCGGTTAGTGTTGCGTTAGCTATGCCAGTGCCGCCGGTTGTACCCGTACTTCCAGTAGCGCCAGTTGTTCCTGTGCTTCCCGTTGATCCGGTAGCGCCGGTTGAACCTGTACTACCTGTTGATCCGGTAGAGCCACTGCTGCCTATGGCGCCGCTGGTTGGCGGGTATTGCTGTACATAGCCTTTGTCACCGGGTAAAATCGGCGCATCGAGCTTGCACGAGTATATAGTTATTGCTGTAAGTGTAACGGCAATTAATAAGGGTAAAAGTTTCTTCATAACGACTCAAAAAAATCACATAAATATATAGAAAAGATTTAAATGCAACGATAATTTACACCATAAAATGCTGAAAATTAACTAACATGTTATTCCGGTCTACGATTTTATCAATCTTTTTGTTGTGCAATAATTTTATCTATTTCGTTTTGGTCATACACCGGGTTAGCACCGCGTTTACTGGCCACAAACGCCCCTATCGCACTTGCTTTTATAAGCACCTGCTGAATGGGTTGATCTTCAATTAACCCGGCAATTAACGTTGCCAGGAAAGAATCCCCGGCCCCTACAGTATCGCCAACCTTTACCTTAAAACCCGGATGCTCGTGGAACTGGCTTTTATGCCAAATAACTGCACCATTGCCACCACGCGTTACACAGACGGTTTGGGTATTGTATTTTGCATGGAATGCTTCTATTTGTTCGTGTAAAGAATGTTTCCCCCCGATGATTATCTCGATCTCTTCATCATTCATTTTCACCACATCGGCATGCGATGCAAGCAGATCGATAGTCGCCAAAGTATAATGTGGTGGGCGAAGGTTTACATCAAATACTTTTAATGCCTGTGTGTTACTGAGCAGCGTAAGCAAGGTGTCGCGTGTGGTTGATGTACGGCAAGCCAAACTCCCGTAAACTATCGCAGTAGCATTATTTGCAGCATTCATGAGCGTATCATCCGCCTGGATATTGTCCCACGATACCGGCTGCGGAATGATGTAGGTCGCCTGCTTGTGTTCATCAAGCTGCACCGTTACCTCGCAAGTGGGTAATAATGCATCTGTTTGTATCAATTCGGAGTATAAGCCATTTTGTTTAAGGAAATCCACCAACCCATCTCCCGATGCGTCACTTCCTACCCGACTGGCAAAGGCTACGTCCATATGCTGCTGCACCAAATGCCGGGCAACATTCATCGGCGCACCACCAGCTTTCTTCTCTTCACCAAAGGCATCCCACAACACTTCGCCAAAGCATAATATTTTTTTCATGATCAAACTAACAATTTGAGACGGGCAAAATACCTATATTTATTTTGGAAACATTTAGCGTTATATGAAAAAATCTATCTTATTGGTTCTGCTGTTATTGATCTTCAGCGGCTTATATGCACAGGACAAACAGGCCATATTAAAGGTGATGCATGATCAGCAAACCGCCTGGAACAAAGGCGATATCGATGCCTTTATGCAAGGCTACTGGAAGTCAGATTCGCTGGTTTTTGTGGGGAAGACCGCACCGCTATATGGCTGGCAAAGCACCATCGACCGCTATAAAAAAGCTTATCCGGGGAAGGATGCAATGGGACAGCTCACCTTTGGCGTGATAAAGCTGGACGTGCTCGATAGTAAGAATGCTTTTATGCTTGGCTCGTGGCATTTGGATAGGAAAGCAGGGCCGCTTGGCGGATATTTTACCTTATGGTTCAGGAAAATAGATGGCGAGTGGAAGATTGTTTGCGACCATACGAGCTAATAACTACTTGTATTCCTGCACCAACACATCTGTTGGTATGCTTAGCGCCTTATGTAATTTACGTATCATCCCAATTGAAAGTTTACGTTTTTTATTTAAGATCTCACTAACCCGGCTTTTCAGGCCTATAATTTCCGCCAAATCATGATTACTATAATTAAGTTGCTCCATCCTGAATTTTATTGCTTCAATCGGGTCGGGCATGTCAATAGGCAGATGGATCTTTTCATAATTGTCTATTAAAACACCAAGCACTTCCAGTTCATCACCTTCAACAGTATCCGGTTCAGCATCAAATATTATTTCAAGCCGCTGAAGCGCCGCTTTGTAATCGGTTTCCGTCTTTATTAGTTTTACATCCATTGTCACTAAATTTTTGTTGCGTCAACTTTATCATATTCCGCATGCGTACCTATAAACCTTATCCAAAGCATCTGGTACGAATAATTTATTTTTACAATTAAACGGTAGGTATTTCCTTTTATATTAAATACAACCCTATTATTTGGTAGAATGCTTGCGCTAGGATATTCCTTTTTAATATCATTCGGACTTAACCAATTACTTTTATCTGCTTCAAGATACCATGATTTTAGGGCTTGTTCACTATCAGCATGCCCAAGCCAAAAATCTCTTAATGTACCTTTTGCAATGATCCGCATAATCAAATATAATAAAAGTTCCCAATATGGGAATAGTTTTATAATAAAATCTGCTCTTAACAAATTGCACAGGATTACTTTTATGTAGATATTGCACTATATTAAGCCAAATGCAGCCACGTTTAACCATCATTATCCCTTGCTATAACGAAGAAAAGAATATACCCGCAGTTATATCAGGGGTATTGGATTTTTGCGCGGCAGAGGGCTATAAACTGATCGTGGTGAATGATGGCAGTCGTGATAACAGCCTGCAATTGCTGAGGGAATATGAAGGCCAGCCGAACTTTACGCTGGTGCACCATAAAATTAACCGTGGGTATGGCGGCGCCATTAAATCAGGTATCGAGGCTTGCGACACGGAGTTTTTGATCACGATGGATTCGGACGGGCAGCACCGCGTGGAGGATGTGAAAAACCTGTTTAATGTAATTACCGAAGGTGATGCGGATATGGTTATCGGCAGTCGGAAAGGTGCGCGTTCGGCAAGTATGCTGCGCGGGGTGGGTAAGCGCATTATCCGTTTCACGGTAAAAAGGCTGATGCCGCTACCGGTATACGATCTTAACTCAGGCATGAAGATTTACCGAAGCGACCTCGGCAAAAAATACTCCAAAATTTGCCCCGATAGTATGGCTTACAGCGATGTGATCTGCCTGGCGTTCATCAATAAATACCACAAGGTTATTGAAGAACCCATCGAGATACGAGAGCGTGGTGCGGGCAAAAGCACTATCACCATTAAAACCGCCTTCCGCACCATTTACGAAGTGTTCAACATTATTATACTTTTTAACCCTATACGCATTTTTATGCCCATAGCGTTCATCAGCATATTGGCCGGTATTGTGTGGGATATTCACATTTTTATGCGCGGGAACGGCGTTTCTGTGGGTTCCATGCTCGCTATTATCTTCGGGGTGATCACTTTATTTTTTGGCGCGATAGCGGAGCAGTTGTCACAGATCAGGAAAAAGGATCTTTAGCTGGTTCATAGTTGATAGATCATGGTTTATGGATCATAGTTGATGGCAAGAACCTTTACCTTTCGCCTTTTACCTTTCGCCTCTTACCTTTTACCTTTCAGAGCCTGCTTGGCTTCAGCAAGGTTATTTTTAAGCAGCGTATTATCCGGGTTAAACTTTAGCCCCTGTTCGCCTGCCTGTATGGCTTTATCCCATTGCCCAAGCTTATTGTATGATGCGCAGATATTGTTATATGCCAGATCATAGCCCGGTTTTAACTGAAGCGCCTTGTTGCAGGCATCTATACATTTGTTGTACTGGCCTGCGCGGTAATACATCAGGCTCAGATCAATATAGCCTGCCGCATTTGGCGATCTTGCAAGTTTTTGCGCCTCAAGATCGGCTTCGCTTGCTTTTCGTTTGGCCATGTCGGCATAGCCTGCTATATCCGTATTTCCGGGGAATAGTCGCTGCGAATCCTGAACCAGCTTTTGCAGATCTGTCCAGTCGTTCATTCCCTGGTAAATATCCATCAGCAGCAAGCGTGTACGCAGGTTACCGGGCGATATCGCCATCGCTTTTTTCAAACAATCTACGGCTTCATTAAACCTGCTTTGGCTGTTCAGGAACCTTGCATAAAAGTACCAGGGATCTGAATCGTTCGCGTTGGTAGCAATAGCTGTTTTAAAATATTGCGCAGCCTTAGCCGTATCATTTTCCGTTTGTTTTAATATGCCGAGGTTTACATAGATCAGGTCGTAAGTCGCCATGGTTGAATTGGCGCGAAGGAAGCTTGCTTCCGCGCCTTTTAGTTCGTTATGGCCCATTTGCGCTACGCCGTAGTTCATCCATGCGCGGCCGTTGCCGGGGCTTTTGATGGTTGCATCGCGCCACAGGCTTTCCTCGCTGTACCATACCTTGTTTCGCTGCCATGTGCCGCATGCATAGCAGCCGAGCAGCAACACGAATATGGTTATGATAGTTTTGCGATAAGCCGTTAGGCACTGATCGATAACCAGTTTCGCAGACCATACAACGCTTATCATCAAACCGATAAACGGGAAATACATCCTGTGATCATTCAGCACCTCCGCCAGGGGCACAATGCTGGATGTCGGCAGCAAGGCCAGGAAAAACCAGCAAATCCCAAAGCTGATAGGGCGCAATTGTTGCTTGCGCGAAGTAATAAAAGCGATGACCAACATTACCAATATAAAAGCACAGCCGGCAAAAAAACGGATATCCCAAACGTTCTTCAGCAACTCCCAATCGGTATCAACACTCAGCTGATTTGGGACGAAAAACATATAAAAATAGTGCAGGATAACCCAGGGCTGCGTGATAAGGTACTGCACAGATGAATGGCCGCCCGGTGTCCATGTTTTTGGCGTGAGCTTATCCGTAAGTTTATAAACTATTGCGCAGACGACAAAAGCCGGTATGGATCTTAAAATAACGTGCCCTGTCTTTTTAAAGTTCGAACGTTTGAAAATGTCCGTAAAGCTTAGCTGCTCTTCGAAAAATAGAATATAAAGGAAAAGCATTGGCGCAAACATTACCGCAGTGGGCTTGGCTAAAGCGCCGATGACCACACCGATAAGATATAACCCCGTTTTACGGCAAAATGGCGAATAGATATAAAGCAGGAAGGAAACGATCATAAAAACCGTTGAGATCATATCCGAGCGGGCGATGATATAATTCACTGTTTCGGCCATGGCCGGGTGCAGCAGGTACCAGGTGGAAGCTGCTACTGCATAATAAATATTGTTTGGTGCTGGTTTAGCAACATCAAAAATCTTCCTGAACAGGTAAACCATCCCAATGCCCTGCAACAGGAACAATAGGAAATTGGTGATGTGAAAGAAAACAACGTTGTAGCCGCCTCCCAGCCAGTAATCAACAGCCAGCGACGCCGTTACTATAGGACGGTAAGATTGATTGGCCGGCAATACGCTGCTTGTGGAGCCGTCTTTAAAAAAGAGCAGCAGGTTATGCATATCGCGGATATAGGCATTGTTAACGATGGTATGATAGTCGTCGAAATGAAAATCGTTAGTGAAATGATTGCTGTAGGTGATCGTGCAGCAAACCAGCATCAACAATATCCATAGATATGATTTCACCGATAATTCTTATTGATATGGTGATTTCACCGATTTGACTGGGATTTCACCGATTTTGACCTTATTTACTTTGGTAATGTAATGCTAAGATATTTAATTGAATCACCAATCGGTGTAATCATAAACAAAAATCGGTGTATTCCCCCTAATTATTTGGGCAGTCCTTCGGCAAGGGCTTTATTTGCACGCTCAACAGCCAGCTCTTCCTTCCAGTCCATATAGCGTTTTTTGAAGTTTCGTTTCATGATATCGTCGAACTTGCGCTGTATGGTAAGGTTGTATAAGCTCTTAGCTTTTATGCCCCATGATCTATCCCACGCACGCAGCGAAATAGAGAACGAGCCATCCAGGTACTTCATCCAGTGCCAGTAGCCGGTAGGCATAAACAATGTATCGCCGTGTTCCAATATGGCCTCCTGCCCTTCCACACCGTCCAGCGCCGGGAATTTTGTAAGATCAGGTTTTTCGATATTATAATCCTCCAACGCATAAGTAGCGAACGGGATGCAATACAAGCGTTCGCGCCATTTGTAATCAAACAGCATCACATGTTTGCGGCCATTAAAATGGGTATGGAAGATATGCGCCAGGTCGATATCGAAATGGAGGAAAGTGACTGAACCCTTCCCGCCAAAAAACATATTGGGGTATTTATCTAAAAAACCACCCATCAGGTTAGCCGGGGAGCGGTAATCTTCAAGCAGCTTTGGTGCGTATTTTATCGGGTCGAACAGGAATATGCGCAAATCGGTTGGCTCTTTTTGGATCAGATCGATATAATCGCCGAATTTCATTTCTGCCGCCGAAGCATTTATACGCTTTGAAGGGTCGGCCTTTGAGCTATCATACAGCGGAACGGTTACATCTCCCACCGTCTCTTTTAAATAATCGAAGGTCCATTTTTCCAGCGCAGGCCAGTCTGCGGTCTGCTTGCGGATAATGAGCGGTTTGCGCGGGTTTAAATAATTGTTAACAAAATCCTCTTTACTTATGGTATCAACGGTATCTATAGGGGTAAGAATGATGCTCATAGTTCACAATTAATTAACAAAAGTAGTAAAAAGGCTCTTTTTCTAAAGATTGGCGTTCCCGAAGATTTCGAAATGACAATTGAATGAGCTTTTTGTGTGACTTCTAATTAATTTAATTGACGATCAAGCATTTAATGGTCGAATTATTAAAACCAAAAACCCGGCGCATGTGCACCGGCTTCTTTTTTAGGTAGAAAGAATACTTATCAGAGAGCTTGCAGCGGCAGTTTTCGGCTTGCGCCACCAAAAACTGCCGATAGTCTGCAAACTTACATGCCTGGCATCAATACCGCATTTACTACGTGTATTACGCCATTACTCTGGAAAACGTCGCTGATGGTGATCCATGATTTTCCACCTTTTTCGTCAACCAGGTACAATTTCTTATCTTTTGCCATTACCGTTAGCTTGCCGCCTTCTACAGTTGTTAAAGTAGCCATACCGTTGCCTGCTTTTACTTTTGCCCACAGGTCTTCGGCGCTTATGCGGCCCGCAACTACGTGGTAGGTTAATATTTTAGTAAGCGTAGCCTTATTCTCCGGTTTCACCAGGTTATCTACAGTGCCGGCAGGCAGTTTGTTAAATGCTTCGTTTGTTGGTGCGAAAACGGTGAAAGGGCCTGCGCCTTCAAGCGTTTCAACCAAACCTGCTGCTTTTACTGCGGCAACAAGGGTGGTGTGATCTTTTGAGTTCACTGCGTTTTCAACAATGTTCTTGGTTGGGTACATTGCCGCGCCGCCAACCATTTTAGTGTCCTGGGCGTAAGTTCTTGGCGCTATTGCAATAGCTGCTAAAGCAAACGCCGCGATGATGAATTTTTTCATGAGTTTTCTTGTAGGTTATTTGATGGAAGATACGACGGCGGCAGGCAGGCGGTTTTTATTTTGCCGCTACTTGTAATAGCCTGTAGTACTATGATTTATGAAAACCGGCTACGTGGAAAATCCGTAGGTAACGCTTAAAATTTAACGCAGAGATTTACCCTATGCTGGCATTGTCACAATAGCTGTACGTCAGTAATTAAAGGGCTGAGGATGTGCGATTCCCTCCCTTGGGTTTAAGTTAACCCATAAAATAAAAATTCTCGTAGTGTCCTCTAACGGTTCATGTTAATGATAAAATCCAGGCCGCCGGTTGTTAATTTATAACCCACGAAACGTTCCTACGGAACGTAGGACTCATTTCATACGCATTTCTACCCACCAGACGTCCCTACGGGACGTATAACCTGCAAGCCACGTCCCGTAGGGACGTCTGGTGGGTAGAAAAACGATTAATATTTACAATCGTGTTCCGTAGGAACACCTGGTGAAATAGTCAACTATACCAGCCATACGATTTTATGGGTAAACTTAAACCCCTCGGAGGGTGTAGGGAGGGGTTTCACGAACTTTGCATAGCGATTAAACCCCTCCCTGCCAACTCACATCCAGCCGCACCCCTCCCCATGGGAGGGAATAAAATTAAGCCTGTTATCAAATCGCCCGAAAACAAAAAAGGAGCCCTAAAGCTCCTTCTTGAAATTCTATCATTAAACTCACTAAACTAATACTGCCATAAATTCAGTTCCCAGTCCATCATTGACTTTTTGATGCGGTCGGACTCATACAGCCTGTCCACACCCTGGGCATAATCTTTTATACGATCATCCTTATCGTTAGACTGTTTGACGATGTAGCTTGCAAACAAACGCTTCATAAATATGTCGTCGTAGCTTAGGCCTGTAGCGTCGCTGTTGTGGTTCACCACCTCTTTTGTTGCCAGTATCGGGCGGGCATCAGGGAAATAGACCCAGAATGCGGGCTGGTAATCAGTAGCAAAGCTGCCACCAGTGCTCGGTTTAGTCATTGGGGCTATACCTATAATGCGCGGCTCGAATACCGAGCGTTGCCTGTCAAAGATCCAATCTTCCTTGATCTGGAATTTCACAACACTGTCAGGGTTCAGGATACCGGCTACTTTTGAACGTTTCGAGTTACCATTAATATCCTGTTTTTCTACTACCGAGCTGTCAACCAGTTTAGCCATTGCTTGTGCCGGTGTTAACGGGTGTGCAAAGCTGTCGCCGTCAGGGTCATATTTAGCGTCCGGCGTAGCATCGTAAGCAGTAAGCTCACCGTTGTTAATAGCGGTAAGCAAAACATCTATCAAACGCATTTTTGGCGACGTCATGTAAGTGTTCATCTTATCGCGCACGTCAAACTCACGCCATATGCGTTTCGCAAACGATACGTCAGCCTCACGGATGTTCGGGTAAGGGATCGGCTTAGCATTCAGTATATCCGATTTTTTATAATAACCATCCAAAGGCCTGTCAAAAGGTTTTGGCGGCGATATTGCTGTCCTTTTAGTTGTATCAACAGGCGGCTGCGCGCTTAATGCAGTGCTTGGCGGCGGTGCTTGTTGTGTTACGACCGGCTTCTTCTTTGTTGTTGTTCTTCTGCGGCGTGTTTGCGCATGAGCAACAGTGAAGGCAATACAAAATAAGATGAGCAAAAATTTCGTCTTCATGATCCTATCAATTTGCATTAATTACTATCGCATCCAGGTAACGTGGTGTACCGTCAGGGCCTATAGCGGTAATATCTTTAAATACTACCGTAGTCCCTGGTATTACCGTACCTAAAACCTGATGCATCTGTGCCGACAATGTGCTGCCCGAACCCGGAATAATTATTGCATCCTGGCGTGGTTTTATCACCATCAGCGTAAAATGTGTTACATTAAATTTAGCGTCGAATTCAAAGTTTTCCAGTTTGGCAAATACATAATCCTGCGCCCTGATGTTGGCTGCGCTGGTAGTACCACCACTTTTGCCAGCAAATGAGAACTTAGGGTCAGGGATACGTTTTACACGGAACTCTGATGATCCCAATATCATCCCCTTCTCACCTGAAACCGTTACTTTGGCTGTACCGACCTCGCGTACGTTTGCAGTGTAATGCATACCTGAGCCACTAATAGATCCGCCACTCATGCTAACTTTTACGCTGCTTGCAGGAACGCCCGGAGCAGAGATAGACAGCGGATTTGGAACACCAATGTATAAAACGTTCATTTTATCAGGCGAAACTACCGCAGATGGTTTCGCAACTAAATAACTTCCTGAAATCGGGTAATTTTTATTTGGGCCATCTACAGATTTTACCGACAAATTTCCTGTAAATGTGTGCAAACCTTCACCACTCGCTGTAACGGTATATGTACCAATACCTTCTTTAGTGAGTACGCTTGAACCGTCAACAGTTATAGTTGGGTTTGCTTTCGAATCGTATGCTGAAAGATATATTGAAGCGCTAAAAGGCTGGCCCTGCAATATGTAATTACTATTTGGTACTACTACAGCACGGAACTGATCCAATGTTACAACAGCCTGATCCATTTTGCCCAAGATCTTTTTCACAACAGCATCTTCAGCGTTCTTAGCATCCGATTGTACTTTTATCAACTGCGTCATTGCTGCAGCCATTGGTATGCCTTCGCCAAAGTTGGCATTTTCCCAGTCTTTATTGGGGAAACCTGCTTTATGCGGCGGTGCAATAGCTTGTAAAGGCAATTCCAGGCCTACGGTATCTTTAGGATTTCGTTTAGCTATTAGCGCCAACAGCTGGTTCCTGGTATCGTCTATTTTTTGATGAAGCTCATAAGCATCGCCCTTCTTGTCGTTGCTGATCATCATGTGCGGAGAAATGTCTAAATTCTCTCTGCCACTCCAGTCATTTATCGTTTCATCGAAGCCACCGGTGGCATCAGCCATTTTCTTTTTAATGTCTTCAACATATTTGTCCAGATCATCAGCCAAGCCTTTCGCCTTTAATGCGTCGTCATATATCGGCTGTGCCCGTTCTTTTTGATCTTTCAATTTAGTATCATGAAAATTTGATAAAGTTTGATCGGTACCGGCCGCTACGCTTGTTTTTGAAGCGCTTAAGCTATCGCTGATACTTTTAAATGCATCCAGCAAACTATCGGGTACATCCAATGCTATCAGGCCCAAAAGAACCAGATACAATATACCCATCATTCGTTGTCTTGGGGTTTGTTTACCTCCAGCCATCTGCTTTTATCCTTTATTATTAGTTATAAGTATCCTAAATTAATTATACCGCTGCTTAAGCGCGTGGCTGGCTCATTGCCGATAACATGTTACCATAAACCGCATTCAATGATGCCAGGTTCTTGGTTAGTTTAGCAACCTCAGTTTTAAATTGCTGCGATTCGCCAACCGAATCGTTGAAATTCTGCATGGTAACGGCAATATTCTGGTAGAATGATTTCATCGATTTGAGGTGATTGCTTGAATCCTGCAATTCCATTTCGTATACAGAGTTTAAAGCAGTAAGGTTTTTAGCCATTGCATTTACCTGCTCATGGTAAGCTTTAGTATCCACATCCGAAGTCGCCATCTGCTGTAAATTAGCCGATGCCTTATCAAAAGCAGCGCTTAACCTGTCGTAGCTTTCGGTAGCAGTTTTTACTTTTTCAGTAAATATTTGTGTAGCATTACCTGCATCGGTAACACGTGAAATAGCGCTTACCTTATCGCCAAATGTCCTTAAGCCATCACCCAGGCTGCGGATCAGCTCAGGGCCGATCTTTGCCTCTTCCATCATTTTATCCAATGCCGCAGTATTTGAGTAATTGGTTGCAGGCGCTATGGCCCTTGATGATGCAACTGGTAATTCACCTTTATAATCATCTGCCAGTTCAGGATAGGCCCTTGTCCAGTCAACATCAACCGTATCGCGCTGGAAACCTAAAATCAGGAACAGGAACGCTTCGGTACCTAAACCTAACGAAATGAATAATCCGCCGTAAGGCCAGTGCTGAATTTTAAACAGCAACCCGATGATCACTATAGTAGCGCCCCATGATACTACGTTATTTATACCGTAAGCTTGTTTTTTGCCAGCCATAATAGTCTTTTGAAATGTTTTGTTTTAGATTTATTAATGTTAGTTGTTAGCGTTTATCCCTGATGTCGCGCCCAAGGAAGCTGGTTACGCAGCGGAAACCGATGTATGATTTTGCGGTGTCCTGGTATTCGTAAGTACGTGAAGAGTTTTGCAGGAAGAAACCCACATCTTTCCACGAACCGCCTCTTACCACTTTGCGTTTCAGTACTTCAGGGTCGTTTTGCTTTGCCTCGTATTCGTAAGTAGGCGCAAGGTCACTTACAAATGTCGATGCCGACGGGTTGAACGATGACGAGGTCCATTCAGCCACGTTGCCGGCCATGTTATATAGTCCGTAGTCGTTAGGGAAATATGATTTTACGTTAACCGTATATGCGCCGCCATCGTCGGTATAGTTACCGCGACCGGGCTTAAAGTTGGCCAGTAAACAGCCTTTAGCATTCTTTATATAAGGGCCGCCCCATGGATAATCTGCTCCTTCCCTGCCGCCGCGTGCCGCGTATTCAAATTCGGCCTCGGTTGGCAGCGCATATGGCTGGCGCGGAGGTAAATGGTGGGCAAATTTGTATGCCTCGTTATAACGTGTACGCCAGATGGTGAAAGCGCGCGCCTGGCGCCAGGTAACACCTACCACAGGGTAGTTTTTGTAAGCAGGGTGTGAGAAATAGCCGCGCACCATTGGTTCGTTGGCTGCATAAGAGAAATCTTCCAGCCAAACCAGCGTATCCGGGTAAACCGGTACGGTATCGCGAAGGATAAAGTCCGAGCGTTTTTTGGTTTTATCCATGTGGTAATTTGCAGCATCGCGCAACACCAGTAATGAATAATTATATTTTAATAAACGAACATCAAGCTCATTACGGTCGAACACACGGTCATCGCCCTGGTAGTACATACCTTCAAGCTTAGCGCCGGCGTTACCCTTGCCTTTTGTACTCCAAACCGGGTAGCGTTTTACATAATCCCAGTTAATGTATTTTCTGCCGCTGGTATTGCCACCCCTGGCGCCGGCTTTTGGCTGATAATAGTATTTAGGATCGTTAAGATAATTGGTAATAGCAATCGAGTCGCGTACCCAGAAAACGAACTGTTTGTACTGGCTGTTGGTGATCTCGGTTTGGTCCATAAAGAATGGAGCGATGGTAACCTGCTTTGTTTGTGCTATTTGCGCAAAGGTTACATCCTGATCAGTTTGCCCCATCAGGAACGAACCGCCGGGGATATAAACCATACCGAATGGCACCTCTGCCCTGAAATTGCGTTGAGGAACGCCCGTAAGCTCCCCCCCTCCACCATTTCGGCAACCGCTTAGTGCTGCTGCAAGTCCAACAAAAACAATTAAAGAGTATATCTTTCTCATATAAAATTCAAAAGTTTGGCTATTATTATATAAATATAACAAAATAGTAACGCCCGAATATATCAAATATTGGTGACGGTAAAATTAAAAATTTAACAAATTTAACATTATCCAACTTATCAAGGTATCAACATTGTGCCAATATGGCCCTGATTTTCAATATATTTTTCTTAACAACGGGAGGTTTAAAGTTGTTTTCAGCACATAAACCAACTGTCCTTTTAACGCGGGAGGGTCAAAAAAAGTTGCAATAAAGTTAAATAAATTACGGTAAACTATTTGTTCACCATCTTACAATATTGCTCTATTGCCATAGTCATTGAGGGCGCCTGCGGGGTTGGCGCCGGGATGTCCAAAATTAAGCCAGCTTCGAGCACCGCCTTATGGGTGGTAGCACCGAACGCAGCTAAGCGGGTATTATTTTGTTTAAAATCGGGAAAGTTCTTGTACAACGATTGTATGCTCGACGGGCTGAAGAACGCGATCACATCATAAAACACGTCGGCAAGGTCTGAAAGGTCGCTGCACACGGTGCGGAAAAGCACTGCCGGGGTAAAGTTATAGCCGTTTTCCAGCAAAAACTTTTGGGTCTCCTCAGCAGCTACGTCCGAGCAAGGGTACAGGAATTTTTCGTTCGAATGTTTTTTGAGCACCTCTGCAAGGTCGGCAGCGGTTTGCTTGCCAAAAAATATTTTGCGTTTACGGTACTGGATATACTTCTGCAAGTACAGCGCGATGGTTTCGGAGAGGCAGAAATATTTCATTTCCACAGGCACCTCGAAACGCATTTCCTCGCAAATGCGGAAGAAATGATCGGCTGAATTACGGCTGGTAAATATCACAGCGCTGAAATCTGCCAAGGTGATCTTTTCTTTTCGGAAATCTTTCGCAGGCACACCTTCCACATGTATGAACGACCTGAAATCAATCTTCAGGTTAAGCTTTTTGGCCAGCTCAGCATATGGATTCTTGTCGTTTTCAGGTTTTGGCAACGTAACCAGTATACTTTTAACCTTTTTCTTTCTGTCTTCCAAAATATTATATTACTGTCCTAAATCTTATAAATTAAGTACTTTGACCAAAATCAAAACGGGGCAAATTTCGAGGGCACAAAGATAGATAATTAAATAAAATTTATGAAATCGAAAATTAGAAATAATGCTCACGCTTGTTCTCAGGTAGATCCACACAAAAATTACTACCACTAAAACCGCCGCTATTGCCAGTAAAACAGGTATAAGCTGGGCAGATATGAGGCTAAAACAAACAATTACAGGCAAAAACACAAAAGCTATATTAAAATAGGTAAGCGAGAGCGCTGTTATGTATTCCCCCACCACGGCATTTATATCAAATAAGAAGCCAATTACCTTTAAAACAATAAATTTTAATGCCGTAAGCGATAATACCATTATAGATAACGCACCAAACAACCGGATGCCGCTTACGCTATAATAACGGTTATTGTATGAGGCGAACATGTATAAAAACAGCCCGAAAGTTGCACAAAAAAGCAAGAATAAGCCGATAAACGCCCAGGTGCTGATCTGCCTGTCCTCTTTTTCCATTTGTGCAGACCGCTTAGTGTAAAACGACTGAAATATATTTTTCACATCGCCGCCAAGGGCAAAATTGAGCAGTGCAGTATACAATAGAATAGTAATGATCATGGCGATGATCCATGGGTCGCGGCTGGCGCGTGAACGGCCGTAGCCTGTTTTCTTTTTTGATATATAGGGTATGTCCAAAAAGGTTTTGCCTTTATATGCCGTTTGCTGCAGGGTTGCAAAGATCTGACTTTGCCGGTTCGTATCGGGCATAATGTAAACCATTGCTACCGAATCCTGGATGAATTGCTCCCTTTTTGCAGATGCTTGCGCAACAGAGTCGAGAAAAGCCATATGGTGCGGACGGGCGGCGGATGAATCGGTATGATAAAACTGTGCAGTTGAATCCTGCTGCGCGCGGAGGCATGGAACTGCTAATAGCATCAGTAAAATAAGTATAACAATAGCGCGCATTTATCTATCCAGGGATATTATCCACTGCAAAATTACCTTAATAATTGGTGTTTTTAATAATCAGGGTATTTAATTTAGCGTTAAATAATTTATATGCAGATCATAAATACCGAGGATTAAAACAAGTATCAAGTTGTTTCGCCGGATGAGCCGCGTAACATTGTCTGCGGCGCTTATACGTTCTATGGTCAGGTTTTGAGAGCTTCAATAAAAACTTTGTAAACATTGGGAATATACAGACCCGATGGGTATAGTATGATGACGGATGGTGATCTGTGCACGATCAAACTTGCTTATTTTATCACATGCAACTATAAAAGCCCTGTGTGTGCGTATAAACTTTTTGGCGGGCAGCAGCAATTGCATATCGCCGATTGTAATCCGGGTGCTCAATAATCTGCCGGTTTCCAGGTGTATCTTAGTGTAATTTCCGGCAGCTTCAATAAACAATATTTCATCCAGTTGGACTTTAATTTGTTCATAGCCATCTTTTATAAAAATGGATGTCGATTCTGCGGTTTTATCCTGCCCGTTGCGTAAGGTGTAAAGTTCATGCGCTTTATTACATGCCTTAAGAAAACGGGCAAGTGAAAAAGGCTTTAACAGGTAATCGATAGCATCAAGCTCAAAACTTTTTACCGCATGCTCGGAATAGGCCGTTGTAAAAACCACCATAGGTGGGTTATTGATGCTATTTAAAAAATCAATTCCGCTGATATCGGGCATTTTAATATCCAGAAATATCAGGTCGGTTTTATTTTGCTGTAAATGAATAAGGGCATCAAATGCACTGGTGAACGTAGCTTTCAACTCAATAAAAGGCACCTTAGCGGCATGCGACCTTACAACGTCGAGGGCTATGGGTTCATCATCTACGGCAATTGCTATCATCCCTTAAAATTAGTTATTAATATCTAACTGTAAAGTGAGATGAATAAAAAACTCTTTGGCATTTTCGCGGATAATGAGGTCGTGCCTGTTTGGGTAAAGTAAAGTAAGCCTTTGTTTTACATTCTCCAACCCAATACCGCTACTGTCTTTTTCGGGGTCGTTCTCGCTCCTGATATGAATGCTGTTGTGCACATCAAAGTAGAGCGTACCGGCATCGGTTTGCAAGGTTACTTTTATATGCGACGGATATAACAGGCTGATACCGTGCTTAAAGGCATTCTCAACAAAAGGGATAAGCAACATCGGCGCTATCATCAGCTGGCCTGTATAGTCTTCTATCTGCGTTTCTATGATTATAATTGAGGATGCAGAAACCCGCAGCTTTTGCAGCAGTATGTAATTTTTTAAATAATCAATATCCCGCGAAAGCAATATCTTATCCTGCATATTTTCCTGCAGCATAAACCGCATCATATCACCCAACTTCTGTATGCCTTCGCCGGTACGCTCTGCATTTTCCTGCAAAGCAGTGCCATATAAAGTATTTAGCGCATTAAACAAAAAGTGCGGATTGATCTGCGATTTTAAAAAGTTGAGGTTGGCATCTGATTTTCCCAGTTCTGTTTTCAGTGTTTTGATCTCCTCATCCTTCTTTGCATTCCGGTTTTTATAAATATTCCAGGCGGCGGGTATTACAATAATTAACTGGGTGAACAAATTGCAAACGATCACCGCCTCCATACTATGATCATCCATTCCATTAATAACAGAGAAATTGAACTGATCAATAACTTCTGATGGAACCTGGCCGACGACAGACTGCCCGAACCTGTTTACGGCACACAGGCACACCCCGAGTATTACCAGGGTTGATAAAAGAGCTAATAACACCATCAGCCCAAAATAGGCCATGAACTTAAACCTTTTTAATGACACCCGGGGGAGTATACGGTGTATGGCATACAGGTACACGATCATGGCGGCAGGCACATCATACAAAATGTAATATTTAAGAAATACAGGTGCGGATATATATAATAAGCCCACCCTGATAAGCATCCACGACGCCACAAGTAATGCCGTTTCATAGTACAAGGCATTCTCTTTATTTTGCTTGTTCCTGTTAAAAAATATGAGCAATACCTTTATGGCCAGCAGGGCCGCAAAATATGTATTGATGATGCCTATAGAAAAGCAAATAGCAATAAATGCAAAAACAATAAGCGTGTTTGAAGCTTTGCCTTCTTTGTTTTCAAAAGCGGGGACCACATAAAAACAAAGCAGCAGGTAACTTATAAAAATAATAAGATGATTGAACAGAACAGGTATCAGGAGACTGCTGATACTGTTACCTGCTGCTGCCTGGCTTACCCGTATAATATCAATTATATTAAACAGCAGCGCCGTTGCAATAAACCCCATAACTATCCAGAATTCAATCCGGGCTGCATCAGTTTTTAATTTAATATTTAACTGCTTATACATATACTTTATGATTTTAAGAGGTTTGTGTTTGCTGAGGCCAATAGTACAAAAGCTACTGATTTGTTTTATAAAAATGTGATAAACCAGCCGAAAAATGTGACAAGCACCGCAAGCTGAAAATTCAATAAGGGCTATGGTAATGATAAAACAATAATATTATTAACACTGCTAAGTATATCCTTTGGAAAGGATTTTCTGTATGAGTTTGGTAAAGTATTTCTGTAAATCTGTTTCTTTGTGAATAAACAACCCACAATTGAACATAGGGATTTTTACGTACGGAACAAGAGGCGATGTACAGCCGTATATTGCCCTGGCATTGGGCCTTACCGGCAAAGGCCACCGGGTAACCATAGCAGCGCCTGAAAATTTTAAGGAATTAGTTGAAAGTTTTGGGATTGACTTTCATCCCCTTTACGGAAATGCAGAGGAAGGCATGAACTCGCCCGAAGGGCAAAGTGTTTTAAGATCAGAAAATACTATAAAGTTGATGAAGTACTTTTTTGGAGTACTCCATGAAATAAGGGTTCCCTTACGCAAAAGCTATATTGAAGGAATTAACAAGGTAGATTTCATCATAGCAAATGCCGCTACGCTGCCAATTACCAGCGCAATTGCTGAGCAGCAGAACAAAAAACTTGCTATTACTTATTTTATGCCGCCGGTTGTCCCTACAGCTGAATTCCCCTTGGGCGACTTTGACTTCCTGAATTTCCCCTGGTACAACAAGCTTACCTATAAGCTGGCGCACCTGTTTTTCTGGAAATTTTTAAAAGCAGAAACCAATGAATTCAGGCAGGAATTAGGCCTCCCCATTTTAACGGAAAACCTGTTAAACTACATTGGCAAACAAAAGCCGCTGGACTTGTACTGCTTAAGCCCAAGCCTCATCCCCCAGCCCAAAGATTGGGATGATAACCATAAAATAACCGGCTTTTTAACTGTTCCTGATACAGAGAAACCAAATGAAAACCCACCCGGGTTGGATGACTGGCTGCAGCAAGGCGCCAAACCGGTATACATGGGCTTTGGGAGTAATGGAGTAGGCAATACAGAAAAGTTTACAGGTATCCTGAATGCGATATTAAATGAAACCAATGAACGGATCTTATTTTGTACCGGTTGGGCGCTTTTTAATGACCTGCCCGAACATAAAAACCTGTTCGTAACAAAATATGTAAACCATGGGGCTGTTTTACCAAAATGTAAAGCCGGGGTATTCCATGGTGGCGCAGGCACACTGGCAGCTATGCTGCGGCACGACCTGCCGGTGATCATTATTTCATTTTATACCGACCAGCCGACCTGGGGAAAAATTGCAGAACGGATGAAATTTGGGGTTCATATCCCGGTTAAAAAACTCGATGCGCATAAATTGATATCAGCGCTCACAAAAGTTCAAACGAATGAGATAAGAACCAATGCGGCAATCATCGGCCGGCAAATCAGGGATGAGAACGGGCTTGAAAATGCTGTGAAGGAAATTGAAAATTATTTTAATTAAATCTCTCAAAGCAGCAATTATTGGCGCAACGGTTTTACTCTCCGGCTACTAAAACCCGGTTAAGGCAAATTCCGTACTTTTGCCGCATGGCCGGAATAGAATATTTAACTGTTCTATAAATAGTTACAATAGAAAAGTAACAAATAAGTAACACTAAAAAGTGAAAGAATACCATACCAAAACAGTTAGTCTACATTATACCGGAAAATCCGGAGCCACTTACAACCATATTTGGTAATGACATATAATCAAATCCTAATTTGACAATATCAATTAATTGCCAATTGATCTTATCGACTTATACCAATCGGTGCTTTATGGCGCACCAAATGATGGGATTAAGCTCTACAAAATTTGTTTAAATAATAATAATTATTCTGATAGTCAAAGGCTTATAAATAAAACGTTAAATTAAGCCATATAACTTATTTATAAGTTGTATAACTGATTATTAAGTTATATATTTGTTTATGGAAGAATTAACTAAAACCGAAGAGCGCATTATGCAAGCCCTATGGGATCTGGAAAACGGCGTAGTAAGGGATATCATTGATAAACTGCCTGATGAACCGAAGCCGCCTTACAGTACTGTATCATCAGTAGTGCGGATACTCGAAAAGAAGGGATATGTGGGTTACAAAGCCTATGGTAAAACCTACGAGTATTTTCCATTAATAACCAAAATGGCTTATCGCAAGTACAGCTTTAGCAAGCTGTTTAAAGATTATTTTGATGGTTCGGCTGATAGCCTGTTATCATTTATGGTAAAGGAAGAGAACCTTAATTCCGACGAAATAAACAACCTTAAAAACTTTATTAACAAACAATAATATGGAACTAATTATCTATTTGATTAAAGTAACAGGCTGCACTGCGGCGTTTTACATGGTTTATTATATATTATTTCAAAAATTAACTTTCTTTAATTTAAACAGGTGGTATTTATTAGGTTCGTTGGTGCTTAGCCTTGCTGTACCGCTGCTGCACATTGGGATAAAAACTCAGGCTCCTTTAAGCGACGTTAAGCCCATTGTCGTCAATTCCTTTACCCAAACAATTACCGAGACAGCCGATCCAGTTATATTGAGCCAACCGGTTACGCACGTTAATTGGTTGCAATTATACGTATACGTTTACCTGGCAATTGCTGCACTTCTCTTGTTTAAATTACTGATAGACCTTGCCAGGATATTATACAAAGCCAATAAATACGGCGAGCAACAAAACGGCTATTCTTTGGTAAACGAGCAGATACAAAACAACTCTTCGTTTTTTAAATACATTTTTCTAAACAGTACAGACCTAAGCACCATTGAAAAAGAGCAGGTTATAGCCCACGAAATTCTTCACGCGCAAAAACTGCATTCGCTTGATAATTTATTCAGTGCGGTGTTAAAAACCTTGCTATGGTTTAATCCTTTTATTTACCTTTTTGGAAAGGCACTGTGCCAGGCGCACGAATTTGAAGTTGACCGTTGTTTAGCCAATCGTTACAATTCAAAAAATTATGCGGGTTTGTTACTTAAGCTATCGGCACATGCTAACGTGGGTTTAACAAACCAGTTTAGCGCGTACGGTTTAAAAACTCGCATCACAATGTTGTTTAACAAACCATCGGCAGCAGTCAAAAAAATAAGATATCTGCTGGCAATACCAGTAATGAGTGTCCTGGTCTACTTTTTATGTGTAGATAAAGTTTATAGCCATAGCAAAACTACTCCCGTTGCTAATCTTGTTTTGGTGTTGGATGCCGGCCATGGCGGTAAAAATACGGGATCGATAGCGGCAAGTGGTGTTACGGAAAAAGATCTCGCCCTCACTATGGTGAAACAAATTAAAGCTATTGCCGAAGAACGCGGTATTAAAACAGTACTAACCCGGAACGATGATAGCGATATTTCGCTTGCTGAAAGGCTTAAACCCGAGGGTAATATATTTGTATCAGTACATGTTAATTCTGTCGGCTCTTACAAAGATGCGGATAAATATAATGGTATATTAATAATGACCGACTATCATAAAATCAACCCCGGGTCGGAGAAATTGGCTAATATTTTTACCCACGAAATGCAGCATTTGAACGGTATAGCCATTGATACAGTTACCCGTCACCAAGGTATAGCGATATTAAGAGATAACAGAATACCTGCAATCCTAATAGAGTTAGGATACCTAAGTAACAAAAGCGATTTGAATTATATTACCAATAAAGATAACCAACATGATGTAGCCGAAAAGTTTGTAGATGCTGTTATAGTCTATAAAACCCGATACGGCGCTAAGTAGATACTTAAAGATTCAGCTACCAACCAGTCAGAAATTATAGGATTTACGACTCAAGTGGTCATTTTTGATTATTAGACTATTAATATTAAAAAATGTGTATATACTACCAGCTATGTTAAAAGATATCCAATTTGACCTTGCAAAGTAAGCCGAATCACAAGAGTTTTTGCGCATCTTAACAGTTATTGCTGAAACAAATAAATCCGTCATGATCAAAATATATCATTGGTGCTGTATACCTTTGCGCCAATGGCAGGCATCTACATCCACATCCCTTTTTGCAAACAAGCCTGTTATTATTGCGATTTCCATTTCAGCACTTCCCTAAAATATAAAGATGAATTGCTGCAGGCATTGGTAAAGGAGATCAAACTGCAAAAGACTTATTTAAACGGCGAAACCGTTGAAACCATATACTTTGGCGGCGGTACGCCATCGTTACTGGACGAGGCAGAGATCAGCCTGCTCATCAATACCATTACCGAGCTGCATTCCGTCTCGTCATCTGCAGAAATTACGCTGGAAGCTAATCCTGATGACCTGGACGGAAACAAAGTCCGGTCACTAACCCAAACACCCGTTAACCGCCTGAGCATTGGCATACAATCATTTTTTGACGAAGACCTGCAATGGATGAACCGCGCGCACCGAAGCGTTGAGGCAGAATCATCTGTAAAACGGGCGCAGGATGCAGGGCTTGAAAACATAACGGTCGACCTGATCTATGGCTATCCCCTGCTTACCGACCAAAAGTGGACGTATAACCTGGATAAGGTTTTTGAGCTTGGCGTACCGCACGTATCGGCCTATTCCATGACAGTTGAGCCGCGCACCGCGCTGGCATCATTCATCAAAAAGCAACAGCAGCCTGCCATGAACGATGAGCAAAGCGCTGCACAGTTTTTATACATGATGGACGCTATGCAGCAGCATGGTTTTGAGCATTACGAGATCTCCAATTTCTGCAAGCCGGGGCATTATTCGCAGCATAATTCCAATTACTGGAAAGGCGTAAAATACCTCGGCATAGGCCCATCGGCACACAGCTTTAACGGCGAAACCCGCCAATGGAACGTTGCCAATAATACTAAGTTTATTGAATCGCTGGAAAGCGGGAAGATCCCTGCCGAAACGGAGTTCCTTTCTGAAAGCGACCGGCTGAATGAATATGTGATGACCTCCCTGCGCACCATGTGGGGGCTGGACCTGGATAAGCTGAATACCATTGCCAAAGGCAGCGATAGCGAATTACTGAAAGCTGCGGAACAGTTTTTTGATAAGGGATATATTGAGATGGATGAGCGGGTAATACGGTTGACGCAGACGGGGAAGTTGTATGCAGACCATGTAGCGGCGGAGTTGTTTTTCAATTAAATCCGTCATGGCGAGGAACGAAGCCACCTCTGCGTAAACCATTCAATGTAACGAATGGTTATTGGCCTAACGTCATTTAACAAACTTTTTACTACCTGATTTGCATGTGCAGAGGTGGCTTCGTTCCTCGCCATGACGGTCTGGGTGGGCTAAGCCGTGTAGCAGCGCGCGCTACACTTTACACATAAAAGCGCTACGGAAATGCTACACTTTGCTACAGGAACAAATAAAAATACATCTTGATTATCAGCAAGTTATGAATTCTTTATCGCTTTAAAGACGAGAAATCTTTATTACTTATTTAGTTACAAAAACGCTTAAAAAAGGTATAATTTATTTAGAAAAATACGCTTTTATCGCCTTTGCCTGCTTAGTATTCACCACTTCCATCAACTCCTCTTCAGTCGCCTCGCGCACTTTCTTTACCGATTTAAAATACTTGAGCAGTTTAGCTGAAGAAGTTTTGCCTACGCCTTCTATTAGTTCCAACTCGGTTACCAGCGTACCCTGGTCGCGTTTTTTACGGTGGAAGGTGATGCCGAAGCGGTGGGCTTCGTCGCGCAGTTGCTGGATGACCTTCAGCGTTTCGGATTTTTTATCGAGATAGAGCGGGTATTGATCGCCGGGATAATAGAGCTCTTCCAAACGCTTGGCTATGCCGATCACGGTTACCTGCTTTTCAATGCCCAACAATGTGAGGCTTTTCAGCGCTGAGGATAACTGGCCTTTGCCACCGTCGATAATGATGAGTTGCGGCAGTTCGGTTCCTTCATCCAGCATACGGCGGTATCGGCGGTGCACGGCCTCTTCCATGGTGGCGAAGTCGTTGGGGCCTTCAACAGTTTTTACGTTAAAATGCCTATAGTCCTTTTTAGATGGCTTGCCGTCCCTGAATACCACGATAGCCGAAACCGGGTATTTGCCCTGGAAATTGGAGTTATCAAAACACTCGATATGCCGCGGCAGTTGGTTCATGCGCAGGTCCTTCATCATCTGCGTAAGCAGGCGATCGGTGCGTATTTCAGGGTTGAGCTTTTCGTATTGATCTATTCTTTCCTTTTTAAAGAACAGCACATTTTTTTGTGAGAGGTCAAGCAGCTTTTTCTTCTCTCCCAGCTTAGGCACAGTGAATTTGATGCCGGCGGTATCTTCCAGGTCGATATCAAAAGGAACGATGATCTCTTTCGAATGGCTGCTGTACCTGCTCCTGAATTCGGAGATCGCCAGCGTAAGCAGCTCTTCATCCGTCTCATCCAGGCGTTTTTTCAACTCGATGGTTTGCGTTTGGATGATGGTGCCGTTCATGATCTTCAGGAAATTCACAAAGGCATATTTCTCTTCGGATGCAATGCTAAACACATCTACATCGGTAATAGAAGAGTTTACAACGGTGGATTTGCTCTGGTAATTCTCCAGCAGATCGAACTTGCGCTTCAGCTTATGCGCGTATTCGAAATTCATATTGGCAACGGCGTTATCCAGATCAGATTTTAGTCCACGCAGTACCGCGCTTATTTTACCGTTCAGGATATCTTTTATTTCCTCGATGCTGTTATCGTAATCCGTTTCCGTTTGATAGTTCTGGCAAGGGCCTTTGCAATTGCCTAACTGGTACTCCAAACAGACCTTGAATTTACCTTTTTCGATATTCTCCCGCGTAAGCGGCAGGTTGCAGGTGCGCAATGGGTAGGTTTCGCGTATCAGATCCAATATATTATGCATCATGCTTACCGATGCATACGGACCCAGATATTTGGAGCCATCGCGAATAATACGGCGCGTCCAAAAGATACGGGGGTAGTTTTCGTTCTTGATGATGATCCAGGGATAGGTCTTATCGTCCTTCAGCATCACGTTGTAACGCGGTTGATGTTTTTTGATCAGGCTGTTTTCCAGCAGCCAGGCATCAACCTCGGTATCAACTATAGTGAAAGTGATATTCCTGATCTTGGATACCAAAACGCGGGTCTTTGCATTGATATTCAGATCTTTATTAAAATAAGAACCTACACGGTTACGCAAATCCTTTGCCTTGCCGATGTAGATCAGCTCCTTCTCGCTATCCCAATATTGATACACCCCCGGTTTATGGGGGATATTTTTTAATGCGGCCTTGTAATCAAATTTTTCGGTCATTTATTTCACATCCTTGCAAACGCAGCGAGGCAATCATATTTCTTTGAATACTTATGCCTTCAAATAAAGAAGGCCGTACCATTTATGTGATGATACGACCTTTATTGCGATTTTTTTGTAAAAATTACTTCTTTTTCGTTTCTGGCAAAACCAGTTTGCTTACCGCAATCTTAGCTTCTTCGGCCTTTTTAACAAAAAATGGATCATTAGCATGGCTCTTAATATCACTGCTTACAATAGCACCGCCACCATAACTTATATTATTATCCGCTTTTTTAACTACAGGCATACTAACTCCTTTCTATGTACTTTCAAAGATACAAGTTCATTTCCTTTTTATCAAGAACGCTTCATAGTTAACATTCTTCTCTATAGGGTATGTTCTATCTCCTGATATTCCATAAACATCAAATTTTGTGCAAATCTCATCAAATATTTTATTTATACCCATTTGGTAAAGCCTTGTTCTTGCAGGTGTACTTCCGGTAGCATATATGAAATGATTTCCATAATGATCACAAAAATCATTAACCGTATGAGCTACTGTTGCCAAGACAATGTCCCGGTCCGCATTATTACTTGTCGTCGAATCATCAACCTCACCCGAATTTGGATCTTGATCTCCGAACGCGAGATTGTAGATTACAGGATTATCCTGCAATTTTTGAAACCTTACTACCTTTCTTATTTTCCCATTGGGCCCAATACTATCAAAAGCATATTCCTGGAAGTCGCTGGTTAAATAATCATAATGCGGCAAATTCATTCGTTTTGGTTACGACGAAATAAAAAGATGTTTAAAACTCCAGCTTCTTATCCGCCTCAGGCGTGGTATTTTGCTGCTGCTGATTATACTGGTTACAATCCAACTGGATGCTTACGCCGCCTTTGGGTGGGTCGAAATCGACATTCTTTTTAATGCCGAGCGCCGGGTTGGCGTATACTTTTTGCATGTACAGCGCCCATATTGGCAAAGCCGTATTGGCGCCTTCGCCAAATGCGGTGGAGCGAAAGTGTATCGCACGATTTTCAAAACCTGTCCAAACGCCGGTTACCAGTTGAGGAGTAATGCCGATAAACCAGCCGTCGGAGTTATTGCTGGTGGTGCCTGTTTTGCCGCCTATCGGGTTATACAAATGATAGGTAAATTGCATGCGTGAACCCGTACCTTCCTGTATAACGCCTTTCAACAAGTAGGTCATCACGTAAGCGTTTTGCTCGTTCATGGCCTGGCGTATTTGCGGGTGACTGGTGTACAGCACGTTGCCGTTCTTGTCTTCTATCCGTGTAATAAATGTAGGCTGCGTCCATATTCCATGATTGGCGAACGTACAATAAGCCGCCGTCATATCAAATACCGAGGCATCAAATGTGCCCAGGCAAATAGATGGATATGGATCGAGATTCGGGCTGTTCACACCCATCCTTTTAATCTGTTCTACCACAGGCGCAGGCGTAACCATTTTCATAATGTGGGCCGTTATCCAGTTCTGCGACCATGCCAGTGCCGAACGCATGCTCAACATACCCGGCTTAGTATCGTAAGAATGCGGACACCAGCCATCAACCGTATCCGGTACGTTGTTAAATTGCTGGCATGGCGAATAGCCTTGCTCTATAGCAACTGCATAGGTAAATGGCTTAGCTGTTGAGCCCACCTGCCGTGTACCCACCTTTACCTGGTCATATTTAAAGTGCTCGAAGTTGATACCACCAACCCAGGCTTTAACATAACCGGTTGTCGGGTCCATGCTCATCAGCGAGTTACGCAGCATCAGCTGGCAAAATACCACCGAGTCTATCGGTTTCATCACCATGGTGGTATCGCCTTTCCAGGTAAACATGTCCAGGCTATCTACTGTGTTGAAGTTTTCGGTGATCTCGTCGTCCGATTTACCATCTTCCTTCAACTCTTTATATCTGTCCGAACGCTGGATGCCTTGTTGAATAAGGTCTTTAAACCCTGGTATTAATTTATAAAGATCAGACCCTTTTATCGTTCCGTTATACAGCACCTGCAGCTTGCGCATATACTCGCGCTGCGATTCCTCGGCATAGCCCTGCATAGTCGCGTCAATGGTTGTATAAATTTTCAGGCCATCACGGTCGAGGTCATATGGTGTACCATCGGGTTTTGCGATGGATTTATCAACCAGGATATTCTGCACTTCTTTTTTAAGCACTGCACGGAAATACTGCGCCAAGCCTTCATTATGATCAATACGGGTGAACTCCAGCCCAAGTGGCTTATGCTTAAACTCTTCTACCTGGCCGCTGCTCAGGAAATTTGCCTGCGCCATGCGCTCCAAAACAAAGTTGCGGCGATTTTTAGCCCTGTCGGGATGGTTGATAGGCGAGTAATATCCCGGTGCGTTCAGCATACCTATTAATAAGGCGGCCTGGTCAGGCGTTAATTTATCAGGAGTGGTATTATAATAAGTGATCGCTGCGGATTTTATCCCATAAGTATTATAGGCGCCAAAGCTAACCGTATTGAGGTACATGGTAAGGATCTCTTCCTTGGTATAATGCCTTTCCAGCTTAACGGAAATGATCCATTCCTTCAGCTTCTGCGTAAAGCGCACAAAGGCGTTATGGCTGCCGCCGCCATTGAACAGGTTTTTGGCCAGCTGCTGTGTAATGGTACTGCCCCCCTGGTGTTTGCCCACAAGGTTATACAATATAATACTGAAAGAACGAGAAAAGTCGATACCTGAATGCTCATAAAAACGGGTGTCCTCTGTAGCCACAAGTGCGTTCACTACGTTTGGCGAAAGCTCTTTAAAGGTAACAGGGGAACGGTTCTGTACATAATAAGTACCCAAAACCTTCCCATCGGATGAGATGATCTGCGTAGCGGTATTACTTTTAGGATTTTCGAGATCGCGGAAAGGGGGCAGCGGCCCAAAGAGACCCAGCATAGTAAACACGATGAGCAAAACGAAGATCACAAATACGCCGATAACCGTTTTCCAGATATAGCCGCTATATCTTCTCTTGTCCTGTTGCGAAAGTTCGTCCTCTTTCCTTTTTACATACATATCAGTAATTCTTTTGATAATAATCCAGGTAGCTGTTCAATGCTTTCTGGTCGGCTAATTTATCCAGATTTTGCTTCGTTATGATAAAAAAACTGTATTTCTCTTTTGGTATCTTCATAATTTCCGACATCAGCGGGATGATAGTCCGCGCGTAAGTCTTAACTGCAGCCATATTATTGAACCTGCCTATATATATCAACTCGGTATCGCCTATATACGTCAACTGGTGCGAAATATTGTTGTTATCAAAATGCGCACGGTTAAACTGCCCGATACCAAAACGCGAAGACGACAAGTTTGTGGTATTATTAGTAATATTTATTACAAAATAATAATTAGTGCTATCGCCCATGGAAAATACCGTTGGCACAGTAACCACGGGCTGTGTTACGATCACAGTTTTTTGCGGCGCAGCTTTAAGCGAGTCTTTTTTGACGATGGTTGCAGTTTTAGTCACCTGTTTGGCAGTAAGCGGGGCGACAGGCTCCGGCGCGTAGTGATGCTCCCGGCGGAATGGCGTTTGTTTCTGGTTTTCTACCGCAGGCGTGAAAGGTACCTGCGTAGTATCGGCATCGGTTAGGGCAAAATGCCGTTTGGACATATCCACCAAATTGGCGTTGATGTAATCCATATGTTTTTTAACCAGCGGTGCGATAAGCTTATCAGTAGGATAATTTGTAGCGATCTGTTGCAGGTCATTTACAAATGGCACCAGCGGCTCGTTATGCCCGGCCGATATGGCGCGTAAATAATACAGCTGTGCTGAGTACTTATTATTAGGATATTGTTTTTGCACGGCATCAACCTGTGTAATTACATCGGTGTATTTATGGTGCGCGTACAGGTCGTAAACAGAGTTATATAGTGTATGGAACATAGCATCCCTGTCCCCCGCTTTTTTACTATATTCCGGATCGAGGATCACCTGTGCGAATGGCGTGCCGCTGTATTTAGTTATCAGGGTGTTCTTATAGATGTCGGCCTTTGTATCCTTCAACTCGCTGTAAAGCCTGTATAAACTGTAATATATGGCCGGCAGGTTAGGGTTATCCGGGAAACGCTTCAATATCGTATTATAGGTATTAATGGCTTCCTTTTTATCATCCAGAATATCGCGGTAAAAGTTGGCGATATCAAAATAAGCATTGAAAACACGCAGGTTTGATTGTGCAAGTTTGTCAGGCGTAAGCGGTAAATTCTGCACGATCTGCTGGCGGTAGTTGGATGCCGTGACGTTGTTCTTGCTTACCGCAAAAGGATCGGCCATGGCGCTTACCGCCGCCGCAACATTCGGATTAACAGAATTTGCAGCCTGGTCGGTATTCGGGCGATTGCTGCGCCGCCAGTTATCTTCCAGCTTCCTGTCGCCCCATGTTTTCTTGAAATCGTTATAACCCTGGCTTACCGCGTTGCTGTTGTAAAAATAGAACGAGCTGCCGCCCGGCGTATTGAACACAGTACCCGGTGCGGTGTTGGAAGTATTTTTTGCCGAGTTGGTAATATTGGCTTGCGCCTGTTGCTGCTGTAATATTTCGCGGGTCACCATGCTGTCGATCGTCAAACTGCGGGTTTTCTCATCCAGCCGCGCCAGCATCTGCAAGGTATCTTCGCGCGAGATGATCTGCAGCCTGTCAGTTAACAATTGCAGGTTACTGGCTTTTTTCTGAATCGCCCCAAAGCCCGGATAATTTGGCGATAGCGTCATCACCGTACTGTCGTAATATTTTTTGGCGCGTACGTAATCGGTTTTATTAGTGAATTCTATTTCGGCAATACGCAGGTACGACAATCCTTTCTGATTTTGATTTTTTGAACTGTTCCGTATAGATAATTTATAATTCGATATGGCTTTATCGTAATCCTTATCCCCATAATACTGCTGGCCGATCTGGTAATATATCTGATCTGTAAAATCCTTATTATTCGGATTCTTTAATAACGACCGCAATTGATCAATTCGACTTGTTTTTGCGCCATTGGCCATATCAGCAATACGGATCTGGTTCAGTTGGGCATTAAACGCCATCTCGAAGTTAGCGTTACTGCCGGCAATGTGGCTGTAATTGTCGTAAGCATCTTTATTTTCGCCGTTCAACTCCTGCAACTGGGCCAATATAAAACGCCAGCGCAGGCGCTGCTTGCCGTCTTTACAATAATGTACAGCCTGTTTGGCCATTTCTTCGCCGTCCTTATAATCCTCCACATTAATATCGTATTGCAGCTTGGTAGCATACAGGTCGTCTGGTTTTTCTTTTGGTTCATTTTCAGGCATATGCAAATTTATACAACCTATTGCATACTATTTACTATTTTAGCAAAGCTTTATAAAATAGCTTTACGTTGAGGCAGGCTTCCAAACTTACGGTACCTAAAAAAATAATATACTTATTTCTTATCCTGCTTGCCGCGGGTTGTTCGCTTCAAAAACCGAGCGGGTTCAACCGTTCTATGCAAAATTTAACGGCGCATTACAATATCCTTTTCAATGCCAACCAGATCTTATTGCAAAAACAACAGGACTATGCCACGGGATTTGTCGACTCCTATAACGAGCTTCTTTCAGTTTACCAGGATACAACTTCA
>JABDAU010000030.1 GCA_013289045.1 Bacteroidota bacterium
TGGGTGGAACGTTTGATATGTTTAAAGCTCAAATAGATTGGATCGCGCAAAATCAGGCAAAAGAAAATATTGCATTCGTTGCTCATTTGGGCGATATTACCGAGCATGGCGATAACCCTGTAACCGCCAGGTCGGAATGGTATTTGGCACAAAAAGCACTTTACGGACTGGAAAATCCGGTGAGCATTCCATATGGATTAGCAGTGGGAAACCATGACGAATTTCCAAACCAGTACCCGGTAACCGGCACCACAAAGTTTTACAACAAATATTTTGGCGTTCCGCACTTTGCAGGCCGTTCCTATTACGGTGGCCATTATGATAATAATAATGACAATCATTATGACCTTTTTAGTGCAGGCGGCATTGATTTTATTGTGCTTTTCCTGGAGTACGATGGTCATAATGAAGAGCAAAAGAACGTTTACAGCTGGGCGAACGAAGTACTAAAAAAATATGTCTCACGCAAAGCGATAGTGGTTAGCCATTCTATCCTGTTTTATAATCCTGTTAAAGGCAGTAATACGCCGCAGGCGCCTTTTAATGCTGAGGGTAAAGCAATTTATGAAAGCCTGAAAGATAACCCCAACCTGTTCATGATGCTTTGCGGACATGTTGGCGATAACGGTGAAGGTTACCGCCAAGATACATGGAACGGGCATACAGTACGCACATTCTTATCTGATTACCAAAGCCGTCCAAATGGCGGGCATGGATTAATGCGGTTATATACATTTTCGGTAAAGCAAAATAAGATCAGTGTCCGTACATTCTCACCTTATACCAAAGAGGAGGAAACAGATGCCGACAGCCAGTTTAGTGTTCCGTTATTCTAACTTACATAAAAAAGCCACTTTACGCGGATTTTTTCCAATAAGTATAGCTTAAAACCGGCGGAGCCATGATGTAGTCTTCGGCATGCGCGGCTATTTCTGCTACGTTAATATTAGGATTAATACTTGGTTTTCGTTTTCTCAATGCATCAACAATATTTTTCCTTACCTGCTGTACCTGCTCTGAATTGATCGTTTCTTTCAGCACTTTCAATCCATCTTCATGATCGGCAGGGTCGGGAATAAATTCCGGTTCAGCAAATTCAATAGTTGGCTGATAATCCTCCAGGGAATATTTGAAATTCTCCAGGTCGATTGGCAGTGAGCGCTTTGGTGGCAATGCCTGCGGGCTTATTCTAAAGCCTACCAATACATTTTCAATCATGGCTTCATCGCCATAGCCGGTCACGCGTTTTTCCCATAATGATTTTGGAACGTTGCGGAATATTGGTACGGCATCATATTTATGGTTATCATCGTCAATCGCATAATCCAGTTTGATGATCACTTCATGTTTTGAAACGAAATCTTTATTCTCCACATCAACCATTCCCACACCGAAATTCGTATTCATGTTTTCCAGTGCAAGCTTGTCTTGCGGGCTTATAATATGCTCAATTTCTTTACCATTTCCATCTGTTATTTTAATGCTGTATTCTTTTGCAGGGCATATAGTATATGTCTCAAAAATAGTTTGGTCGCGGCTAACTATCCAAAGTGGGCTTTTCTTCTCGCGCGGTATTTCATTTATCAAACCGTTTACCAGCTTGCTGTAGCAATAGGTGTCGGTAGGCAGCTCAGCCGTATTGCCATATAACGCCACGTGTTCCGCTGTTTTTTTAGATGGCGGCAGGAACGATTCTTTGAAATCTTCCCAGGTGATCGGTCCGGGTAAACTGTTGTCTGCCGCTCCGAAGGAAATATCAAAGGAAATGATCCAGAGATGAATGCTGGCAATACCCGAAAAATCCGGGCCCCATATCTGCAGATCGGCGCCAAGGCTTACTGTTATGGTTTCTGTTATAGTAGTAAACGCAAGGTCAAGTTCGAAGGTATATGACACACCGAACGAAATATACATGTGTGCCCTGTAATAATATGGTTTCCAGGCGATCAAAAAGTCAGCCCCCATAATAAACCAGGCCTTTAGGTTTCCGCTGTTGAATGTTGCCTCAAGCTTTCCGCCGGCCATCAGGCAGGTTGGGGTTAACGCAAAGTACATGGAACCCTTTACAAGTACCTCTTTGCTTACTTCCCAGTTGAAGCTTAGGCGCGGTACTTTAGGGTAATGATCGGGTATTTTAAAGTCGGGGTGATATCCGCCCAAAGTAACTACAAAGTCGCCTTCATGCTCATTAGGCGCAGTCCATAAGTAGAAAGCAAACCCGCCGGCCAGAACGCATTTTCTAGACAATATGTATGATGCCGGCGTCAATTTGGCTTCAACAGCCACCTCGCCTTTTTCAGGCAGAATACGGGCATTCAGCGCCAGTTGCGCGAATGCTACAGGTGTTCCGGGATTGGGGCCCGGAGTAGCAGGCGGTACCGAGACCGATGACATACCCACGATTCCGATCTCGAAATTGGTGCCGAATTCGACAGAAAGCAACGCGTAAGACAGCACCAACTGGAACGAGGTGAATTGTACACCCGCAGCAACCCAGTTCTGCCCGGTAGCAGGCGGGACGAAATCATTCATAACCTTCAGCGCCGTGTTAGGATTTTTGTCTGGGAATGGATCTGTCTTACCTGGTACAAAAGCTTTTACCAGCGGAAAATCGGCCACTGTATCGATAGTAGGTAATTTTAGAGCCCTGTTATAGCCAAACCCTCCGGCCAGGCCGGTAATAAAGAAACATGGCGGCCCGCCCGGCGGCGGCGAACTGAGCATGGCAAAAATAAATAGTGACGGGTCGCCTTTTTCATCCTTGCCATATGACCCCAGGGCTGACAATCTGAAATTTTGCACGCTGATAGCCGCTGTTCCGTTATATTGAACAGAATTGCCTGTAACCGACTTCAAAAAGCCGCCGCTGATTTGTACAGGGCCACTTTCGTAAGCAATATTTATCCCGCTAAGCTCAAATGCAGGTTCGGGTTTGCTGAGTGGATTGCTTACACTTACACCCAGTGATAGCAGCTCTATTTTAAGTGCCGTAAACACAAGTGCGGCATCAAGCAGTAAACTTATTTTGCCATCTTTATAAGCAACGCCGGCCCGGTTAAAGTGTATAGGCCCGATGTTTTTTTGGAGATCGATCCATTTTTCCAGCCCGTTATCCGCACCATTGGCCGGTACAAGGGTTATTTGCGGTTTTTTGGCGGTATTAAACTCAAATTTGTAATCATTATCCTTGCCGAGGTCAAGGTCGACAACTATATAAACGGCTTTTTCCAGCTTCTTATCCGTGTCAGGCAGGGTAGGGTAGCCTTCGCCTTTTATCAATTTGTTAAATTCTGTTACCTGTTTAGCATCGATAGTGTCTGATATACCGACAAGCCTGAACCCATTCAAACCAACATCGCCGACAACAGATTTCAGATCGGGCCCTACAAGCGGCAATTGGTTAAGACCTACATAGGTATCCATATTGATGCCAAAAACATAGATCCATTTATCATCTATACGTTTAGCAGCAAATACCGATTTGCCGTAATTTGCAGAGTTAGCCCAAAGTGATAATGCCTTGTTATCGAAATCATACTTTAGGTTAGCAGATTTAAGGGCTAGGTCAAGGCCTTCGGGTATTGAAGGCAGCTCGCCAAGGCCCAATGCCGAGGTAATATCGCCAAACTGCAGGTATGCAGTTTTGTCGGTAGTCGACCAATCAGCTGAAAGCTTGTTTTCACTTTCGCCGGCAGCAGCTTTAAAGGTAAATACCGACTTGCCGATGGTAAGCTCGCCCGACAGGCTTATGTCATAACCGCCATTTTCTTCCTCTTCCTTCGGGCTCATCGAAAATTTGACCACTATCTTAGGGTCATTATCGCCCATGCCGATGTTGCCCGTTACCCCAAATTTAAATTCTTTGGTATTTGTATTAAAGCGGGTGTCCAAATTCTCAAGGCTTATGCTTTTTACCCATTTCGGTGGCTGGCCGGCTTTAAAAGCTTTGGCCAGGTATGCAATAAAGTCCCCTATTAATATCTTTTGCCCATCGCCGGTCGAGCCGGTAAATATCCAGCCTTTTTCATCCTCGTCCTCATCCCCATCGTTACTTTCATCCTCGTCATCCGGGGCATTATAATCAGCAGTAACCGTTATACCAACGGTATCTATATTTAAAGTGCCTGAAAAGGCAGCTGTCTGTTCCTCCGTTTCCGAATCGTACTCAAGCTTAAAACTAAGGTCTTCAACGGCAAGCACAGTACTTTGGGCGGCGTTAATATTCCATTCGCCATTGAGGTTGATACTGAAGGAATAACCATCATCGGAGGTATTGAAATTAAGCTTATCAACCGTAAGCAGGCTGGGCACTTCTTTATCTTTGCCTACAAATTTCTGAATGAAATCCGAAATTTTAAGGGGCGGTCCTTCGGCCAGGCTGCCCTCTACGTAAAAATCCGGATAGGCTGCGCTAATAGATATTGCGGCATCAGTAACCTTGATGTCTCCGCCAATATGCAGTGCTTCAGCACGCTCTTCTGCATTTAAAGGATCGGATACCGTAAGTGTCAAAGCAATATTTTCCGCATCAAAACTTTCGCCGGTCGATTTTACCGTCAGTATCTTCCACCCGGAAGTGCTTTTTAATCCCATCCCAACCTTTTCAGCCTTCTTCTCTTTAATGTTAAAGTCGATGTAAAGATCTGTGAACTTCACATATGCCCCGATATTAAAATCTGTTGGCAATATCTTTTTTATATCAATTTTACCGGCCAGCTGCACTACGTCATCAAGCGAAGCCTGTATGGCATCATTTATCTCCGCATTAAAACGAATAAACGACGAAAATTTAGGCAGGTTAACTGAAAGCGGTATCTGGTATTTCGCATCTTCACCATCAACCTGTATTTTGGTGGACAGGCTGATACATGGCATAACAGTTTCACTCCCGGCATCATCGAAAGTCTGGCTTACAACGCCAAACTCCACCAGCAGGTCTCCGACAACACCAAGGCTCACATTTTTAATAGCATCAACGCCTTTAACGCCAATGGATACAAATTCTGATGCATTGCCTGTTAAAACAATTGGCCCCCGAACCGGCACATCCTTTATTCCAAGAAAACCGTTCAGGCCGCCCGTCATAGCGTCAAGGTCTATCGTTGCATCAAATATCAGGCCTTCCGGCCAGTCGGCGCTTGCGTCAGACAAGAGGTGGAATGCAGAAGCTTTCGTAAAACGGATATCATTGGCTATAGTGCCTTTAAACTCGGGGATCGAGTTTTCAAACTTCCAATCGCTTCCGGCAGTTGCCGTCATATCAAGCGCAGCATTTTCATCAAGGATATAAAATTTAGCCTCGACCGAAAAGCCTTTGAACGGCAGATCTACGCCGGTACCTGTTACGATGATGGTGTTTTCGTCGGGAGCTTTGATGGAAGCATCTGAAAGCTTCAGGCTGCCATCAGCAAAGTAATCAGTCCCTAAAGCTTTCAGCCCGGTTGACAGGCCCTCGGTTTCGAGCTCAAACTTTTTGTCGTTTAAGCTGCTGTCGATCAATTTTTTTAGCTCCTCGATATTCATAGCCTGTTGTTGAATTGTTGTAATATTCTGTAAAGATTTAGTGTTGTTCTTTATAATGCTGTTTTCCCGATCGTAATCACCGTTACGTCAAGGCTGGTGTTTCTTGTGGTATCCGTACACGCTATTCGCTGGGGATAAGATTCCTTTGCAACAAATACCTTACAGCCTTCGGCGGTATCTATAGAGCTTATGCCGAATGGGTTGCCATTAGCTGCACCGGTAGATAAGACGCCGTTAACAGCTTCACCAGTTTTCAGGTCGATCATTGAGATGCTCTTCGTGCAATAATTGGCCACCAGCAGAATTTCCCCATTCTGCGAAAGCGTGAGCGCTGCAGGCTTATCTATCCCTTCATAAGTTTTGATCACCCTGTTGGTCGAAGTATCAACCACTGCAACTTTGTTAGCTTTTATACATGCTACATAGAGTTTGCTCCTGTCCTGGCTCAGCACCATTGCTGTTGGGTATTCGCCTACCTCGATAGTGGCGCAGCCGGCATTGGCGAAAGTATCTATTACGATGATGGAATTGCAGTCTTCAAAAGCTGCATATATCCGGTCTGCTTCCCTGTTTTCTGTTAACAGGATCCCTTTTTTATAAGGCACCGGAGCGGTCCTGCCGGCAAGCCTTCCATCGCTTTGTACCAAAAATATATTCGGATAATCATAAGCGGTAAAATATGCCATGGAGGCATCCTTGTTAAAAGCAATTGACACTGCATCGGCCCCTATGCCAGCCGAGGCGTCTCCGGGCGTCAATCTGTTGTGTTCGGCATCAACATCATAATAATATACTCTCCCGTATGAGCCTTCAAGATCAATATCAGCGTGTTCATCGTTAGCAATAATCTCATCCGAAGTTTCCCTAACGATCGAATTGCAGGAAACAAAGAGTTTCTTTCCATCCGGTGAAAAGCGCATTTGCTGTACCGATATTAGAAATGTAATGCCTCGTACGTTGTACCCTTTACCTGTAGCTACATCATAAAATAGTAGATTCTTGTTATTGTACACTATAAGTTTGGTACCATCCGGCAAAAGCGAGAAAACGCTGCCGGGATATGTTCTTACAATACTTCCATCGGCGGTGCTGATCTCATAGATAGTGTTATTGGCATTATTTGATACATAAAACCGATTAAACTGCGGGTTGCTGTTCATGACGATGACCGGCCGGCTTTGCTTCGTATCGGCAGGAAGCGGCAATGCCACGTACGGCTCATTTTTATAGGTAAATATCCTCAGTTTTTTTTCTTCCGGCGACTTAAGCCTGGTGCCGTAAGCATATGCCTGCAGTTTATAATCATCTGCCGAATCTATCTCTATCTCCCTGCTCGTTGTACCTGTAACATCCGTGTTTCCGGCCTTTGTTACTAATATTACCTGTACTGCATCCTCCACTTCCCAGCTGAATGTTACTTTAGTTTTACTGCCCTTCACTATGAATTGCGGCGTTACCCTGAACGATTTGATATCTGCCGGTTTCTGTACTACAGTTACCTGCGCCCTTTGGGTAATAAGCGCTGCGGCAGTGTCATATGCAACAGCTTCAAACTGCGTGGTTTCAGCGGTTGGCTTTGTAAGCAGTTTATAGCCGTTCGCGTCAAGATCAATCCTTTTGTCGGGGTCTGTTGCGGCGGTGTCAAGCAGTATCCGGTTGCCATCACGGTCATCATAGGTTATGGTAACCCTTTTTGCCAGGGACGAGCTCCAGGTTAACTTTACATCATCCCCAAAGTTGATTTGTGTTTTATCAGCCGATAAAGGGTTCATAACAGCTTTTGCTTTTTTCTTATTAAGCTGAAATATGAATACCCTGTCGTCAAAGTCGCCGAATTTGTTCACCTGCACATACATCAGGCTGATCTTCTCGTCCGGAACATTTACGGGTGTTACAATATTCTCAATAATAAAATCGATTGTTTTGTGGCCATCTATCTGCTGCGGCAGCTGCGGGTAGAACTGCCAGGATGGAGAGCCGTCAGTATGCCCCATCGGCACCCATTTGTCGCTGGTAACGCCAATCGTTATCTGCCTGTCGCCCAGGGACTGCGTTGTAATATCGTGGTCATCTTCCCCAAACAGGAATGAGACGGTAACCACCGGTTTATCGCTTTCAGCGCTCGTATTCAGCACAATGGGCTTATCACTATTGTTGGTTAAGATAAGTTTAAACCCATTTCGTATCAACGCGTTCCCGTCATAGGTAATATAAACCGGTACAGCTTCATTTTCTGTGAACGTTTTACTGTTAGGGTGTATAACCTGGTTGGCTATAGGATGCACCACATTGGTGTAGCCTGCGGTAAAAGGTACCGGGTTGGATTTGGTTGGATCTATCGGTGGCCTCAGCACGCTCAGGAACAAGGCGGGCGGGAGGCTTCCACTGTTATCATAACCTGGTATATTACGGTTGGTGACCGTGAAATAGCCCGGTTTTTCATTTTCGCAAAGGATATTTTCAATGATAATGCTGAGGCTTGCGCCCGGGGCCAGCTGTGTATCGTTCTGGCAGATGATCTTCCACTCCACCCAGGTTTGTACCGTAACCGCCGTGGCTTCCCACCCTGCCGGGGGGGTAACCCTTAACTGTGATATTACATCAAGGCTATCGGAAATAAATGACATAATGAAACCAAATGTCGAAGGCTCCGCACCGCCTTTCAATGTAATATCAACCGCAGACTTGTTTGTAATACTGAAAGTGAGCCGGTTATAATCCCTGTCGGGCGTGCGGTATACCACTGTGGTATTGTCCTTGTTCAATACTTTAAAATTCTCCGCTTTAAATCGTGCCATGGTTTATTTATTAAAATTGGTTAATAACAGCCATCCTGTTACTCGTCTTCGTTCTCTTGTTTTACACTTTTGGTTTTAGGATCGATATATCCGTTATTTCAAGGTTTATATTGGGGGTAGTGCGAATGAGGCCTGAGCCGTCCTTCGCAACAAAAACCTTATAACCATCATTATTTTCGGTGATCACCATCCCATATGGATTGCCATTGTTGGTTCCGGTAGCCACAGTGCCCAAAACCATAGCCTTTTTTACATCAACCATAGTAATGGTCCTGGTGGCGTAGTTACCCACAAACATTATTTCGCCATCTGAAGATAATGCAATGCACGACGGGCTGTCGACAGAAGTGCAAATATCCCTCACAGCCAATGTCTCTGTATCAACAGCTACTACCTTATTAGCTATTATACAAGCCACATATAGGGTCTTTTCGTCAGCAGTCAATATCATGTCTATCGGGTATTCACCAACCGTTACGGTGCTAATTGTATTATTATCAGTATTGATTATAATTACAGCATCAGCATTATCGAAGATCGATTCCCTGCGCTCAAAGGCTGCGTATATTTTACTGCTCTTTTTTGCCTGCTTCAGCATAACAGGCCGGGTATTTAGTGTGTTGATCGCATCCGGCGAGCCTTTTTCGCCGTTATCATACTTCACCAGGTAAATGTTAGTATCTGTCCGCCTGTTGACAAATGAAGTAAAATATACCATAGACGGCTTGTTATCAAATGCGATATCAGTTGCTTCACCTCCGCCGATAGGCGTATATGCCCCGCTCTTCACTAATATGTTCTTATCCGGGTCGCAGGTAAAATAAGTCGTAAAGCGTTGCCCGTCAGAGCTTGAATCGACATCCGCATTCGTTTGTTCATCGGCCCCTGTTAACATACCGGGTTCGAAACTCACAAAAAGCTTTCTTCCATCGCTTGAGAACTTCATTGTCTCTATCAGATCCTGTGTCTCAGTAAGTGATTCCTCCTGCGAGGCTATATCGTAAAGTACTATTCCTCGTTTGGTTAAACCCGGCGTGTAATAAGCCAGCTTATTACCGGAAGGGCTAAGTGCAAAGCAGCTACCGGGATGCTTTTTTTCCAGGGCTGAAGTATCGGTATTGATCTCAAAAATAGTACTGAACCTAGCGGGCTTGGCGGTATGCTGTATGAAAGCGCGCTTGATATTCGGATGGTCGTTTAACAGGATAGCAGGCCGCTTTGTTCGCTCGCCGGATAGCGCCGGCTCTGCAATAGGGTGCGGGCTTCCATGAGAAAATATTTTCAACGCTTTCTCATCCGGGGCCGGAAAAGTGGTGCCATACGAGTAGGCCAGCAACTGGTATTCACATGCGGTTTCAACATCTATCTCCTTGCTGGTAGTTCCGGTAACAACTATCTTTTCATCTGTGCCTTTTCTTTTAAGAATGAGCTGCCGTACGTCCTGCACCTCCCAGCTAAATGTTACCTTGGTTTTAGCGCCCTGGTTTATTAACTGCTTTGTCGCCTTGAACGCGTTTATCCTTGCAGGGCGCTGTTCTACAGTTACGTGCGCTTTTTGGGTATCAGGCGATGCAGCAGTGTCAAATGCAATAGCCTCAAACTGCGTGGTTTCAGCCGTTGGCTTTATAAGTAGCTTATAATTTTTCGCGTCAAGTTCTATCTTTTTGTCGGGGTCCGTTGCCGCTGTGTCGAGCAATATCTGGTTGCCATCACGGTCATCATAGGTTATGGTAACCCTTTTTGCCAGTGATGAGCTCCATGTTAACTTTACATCATCCCCGATTTTGATACGTGGATTATCAGCCGACAATGGCTTCATAACCGCTTTTGCTTTTTTCTTATTGAGCTGAAATATGAATACTTTGTCGTCAAAATCTGCAAATCTGTTCACCTGTACATACATCAGGCTGATCTTCTCAGCCGGCACATTTACAGGTGTCACAATATTTTCAATAATAAAATCGACCGTTTTGTAACCATCTATGTGCTGTGGCAACTGCGGGTAGAACTGCCAGGAAGGCGAGCCATCAGTATGCCCCATCGGCGTCCATTTATCGCTGGTAACGCCGATAGTTATCTGCCTGTCGCCCAAAGCTTGTGTTGTAATATCGTAGTCCTCTTCCCCGAATAGGAATGATATGGTGACCACGGGTCTGTCACTTTCACCGGCCAGCACAATGGGTTTTTCATTATTGTTGGTTAAGATCAGTTTAAACCCATTTCGTATCAGCGCGTTCCCGTCATATGTAATGTAAGCCGGGATAGCTTCATTTTCAGTAAATGTCCTATTATTAGGGTGTATGGTTTGGTTGGCTATTGGATGCACCACATTGGTGTACCCTGCGGTAAAAGGTACCGGGTTGGCCTTGGTTGGGTCTATCGGCGGCCTCAGCACGCTTAGGAACAATGCAGGCGGGAGGCTTCCGCTGTTATCATAACCTGGTATATTATGGTTGGTGATTGTGAAATAGCCCGGTTTTTCATTTTCGCAAAGGATGTTTTCAATAATAATACTGAGGTTTGCGCCCGGGGCCAGCTGCGTATCTTGCTTGCAGGTAAGTCTCCATTCCACCCAGGTTTGTACTGTAACTGCCGTGGCTTCCCAACCTGCCGGGGGAGTGACCCTCAACTGTGATATTACATCAAGCTTGTCGGAAATAAAAGACATATTAAAACCAAATACCGAGGGCTCTGCGCCCCCTTTCAGCTCGATATTATTTGCCGACTTATTTGTAATACTGAAAATGAGCCGGTTATAATTCCTGTCGGGTGTACGGTACACCACTGCAGTATTGTCCTTGTTCAGTACTTTAAAATTCTCAGCTTTAAATCGTGCCATGGTTTATTTATTGAAATTGGTTAATAGCAGCCATCCTTCTCTTATCTCATTCGGTACATCGCTTAATTTTGCCCGGTCATCTACCGGCTGTGTCTGTGCTGATGCCCAGGCATCTAATTCTCTTTGCACCCACAGCCATTCAGCGCCTCCTTCGGCAGGTACCGGCATTGCCGGTTTGTTTTTATTAAGCGCCACATCATGGTAGTAAAGCACCGGGCTGGTTAAAAATGCCACCTCCAGGTTTTCCAGCGCATCGGCAAATTGTGATGGAGGGATGTCTATCGTTTTTGTTGGGAGCACACCAGTCCTGGCATGTACAGATCCGCGGGGATCAAGCAGCAACGTAACAATGGTTTCGTGTTTCGACTGGTGGATCGATAGTTCAATGTCGTTGTCTGATGAATCGGTAACTTTTTTTGAAGTTGATTTATGGGTACCGATGGCATAATAACGTTCATAATTATCATTTGTGAAATATCCCAGCAAGCCGTCTTCGGTTTGCGTTGTATTGCCCAGGCGTACCGGGAACCTAACCTTTGTAAAACCGTTATCGGTCCTTTCAATGGGTTGTGCACCCTGTTTGCTCTTTCTTCTTGCCGAAGCCTGCTCAACTTCTTTTTTCAGGTCATTCCAGCCGTTACTGTAAGCGGGCGCTCCTTGTAGCTCAATACCCAATGAGGCCTGTGTTACGGCGATGGGCGAGCCGATTAATACGGCATTACTGCCAGTTTGCCGGTAATTTTGTGGTTTTATGGTGCTGAATGTTTTATCATTGGCGAGCAAAAAATTATCAAGGTAACTGCCATTGCCATTGTTAAATAACGAGGTAGCCAATTTTTTCAACTCACTGTTAACATCTTTCCCCTCGTCCGAATTAAAAAATTCAGTTAGCTTCATGCCAGGTTTACCTCTGCCCGGAACCGTTTGCCATATAACATTTTTCCGGTCTTCCGTAAGGTTGAGCGCTCCTAAAGGTGCGCCCTCGGCAGCATAGAACCACAAGCCCGGTTGCAGGTGATTGGCCAATATCCATCCGCATATAGGGGTAGTAGCCGGATGGGAGTTGGTTTCTACAGGTTTAGCTTTATTTGCCGCTGATAGCCATCTGAACTGAAGCCTGGCGGATTGGGATAAACGCGGCTCCAGGTAAATTGGCTGATCGGCCTGTTTAGGTTTAAGGGTTTGCGCAACCGTCATGTTGCTGTATGCGCTGCTTGTCGGAAACATTTTGCAGCCAAACACATCCACTATGATCAATTCGTCTACGCGCATAAACCCAGCCCTGATCGGATTATAAAAATCGGAAGGGCTTGGGGCGCTTTTGATCTTTTTGCCAACCGCCGGCCGTACAACTTCATTCGTAAATCTCTGGTAAGGGTCCTCGGGGCCAACGTCTTTTACCTCAAGTTGCATTACCTGGTGGCGCATTACCGTTGCATCGTTAAACCCATTGATCGATTGCGAAAGTATTGGTGGAAAATTATTGAGCTTTTCCAGTATTTCTGTAAGTGACTTATCGATGGAGGCGCCAGGCTGGGCATCGATGAATTTTTGTATCATCGTCTGAAAATTCTCTTCCGCATGAGGTGACAGGAAAATAGAATTTTTATAAACCTGGAAAACATCCGATGAAATCCGCGGTCCGGAATATTCATAGGCAGCATCGCCCAGCTTAAAATTTTTGCTAATGAAGTCAGGAGCGTAACCAACATCTTTCTTACTGTCAGGCTTGATCCCGGCAATGGGGTAATAAGTTGTCTTCCACGATAACGAATAAGGCAGCCACGGATTGCCGTCCCATTTCACAAAGTACACCATTGATGGGGCTACTCCGGTAAATGCGATAGTGCTGCCTGAAGTTTTTGAAGCAGAGATGAGTGTATAACGGATCCGTTTCAGGTTATCGGGCGCTATTTTATCTTCAGGAGTTAGCAGCGTATATACGTTGTCCTTTTGCAGGTAAAAGGATAATAAAAATTCAAGGTCGCTGGTACTCACGATACTCCTCATCTCCTCCACTGCGGCTGACGAAAGCGTTTCGGGTACAGCAGGCGTAAGGTATTTATTGCGTTGTTTTTCAATCGTACCAGCAATAGCGTCCTGCCCGTCTGTCGCTCCTGCTGATTTGCACAGCAGGCTCATAACGGTAGGATTGAGCAGGCTGCTTTCAGTAAAAAGCGCGTATAGCTGTTCGGCAAAGTCGAGCTGCATATTTTGCGGAAGCTTCGGCGTATTGCCTGCGTCAAAAGTAAGTTCCGAGCTGTTGCCCACAATATTTGCCGGGATGGTAATACTGTTAATCACTTGCGATGATAAGCGGCATAACAGTGTGCCGTCAGCCATAAAACGCCCGTCGCCACCGTACCGTTCGGGCGGAGTAATATCTTTACCCTGGAATAATACTACCGGTTCTGTAGGCTGCCAATAGCGCGATGCAGCTGTCCTGACCAGTTGATATTCTTTTGCCAGCATTGCCTGTATCTTTTTGGATTTATCGATAATGGCATTATAGCTGATACTGTCTGTTTTCTTTCCCAGAGCTTCTATCTGGTCGTTGATAAAATTACCAAGGTCGCTCAGATCTATTCCGTCGCTTGGGTCTTTCTCCCCCTTCTTACGGAATACCTGGATGAACCGGTACCAGTCCATAAATATTTGCGATTTTGCCGATTCGATCTCATCCATCGTCTTATCATATTGCAGCTGCAGGTTGTTAAGCTCATTCAGGTCTTCGCCCAATGTTTGCGATAATGCTCTCAGGGTATGTTTACCATCCTTGGCGTCAACTTTTGTCACTTCCCATATCTGGCCGCCGTCAGATGAAGTGTAGCTGCTTGTATGCAGGGCAATAGCAAGGTCCTCCAGACGGTTTAGCTCGCCGGGCTTGGTTATACCACGTAATCTGTCCAGTTGCAAAGCATCAAGCAACAGCTCAACATTTGCCGTTTCGGGCAATTTACTCACCTTGGCAATAAGGGCTGCAAGCGCTTGTGACGCTGTATTACCCACCGCAATATTTAGCTGATCGCTTAGTTCCTTGAAGGCGCTTTTTTCCTTATTCCATTTTATATTGGTGATGATGCCGGTATAAAGCGTATGGGTTACTTCTTCATGATTTTTCACAGTGCCTGATGGCAGCGACCATTTATGCCGGTTCATGAAATAGGCCAAATGATCAAACCCTGCCGATGATAATGCCCGGATGATGCTAATATGTTGCTCAGTCGTGGTCTTTTCTGCCAGGATATATGCGCCCCCTAACTGTATTACTTTATAAAAGCTGTTTAGTATATTCTTATTCTCTTCGGACGCTTTTGCCAATATGCGTTCGAAATCCGCTTGATTAAACTGTAGCGGAGGTTGTTTTATAGGGTCGCTTGCGTCATTATGATACCAGCCTACTACGTGGTATGATAATGTGATGTCGTTGCCAAGCGCAGCGAGGTCTTTATCAGTGTCATAAAAACCAAATATATTTTTGCTGGTATTATACGATGCCGAGAATGTAGGCGAGCCATAACCTATGGCACTTAAGCCACCAACATAACTGCCGCCTGATTCATCATTTTGCGATTGGTTTGCCAGCCATTTATCGTATTCAAGCACCCTGCCTAAGTAGCGGTATAAGAGTTTCCCTTGTGTGTAGTCGTCGGTCTTAAAAGGCACTGCCAGGCTGGGGCGGAGCGGGTCGGGCTGGTCTGCTGATAAATAGTTGCTTTCCACTACCCACGACTTTGTTCTGTTCACCATGCCTGACAGGTCTGAAAAGGTGCGCGTGATGAGCCACCTATCCGGCGTTTCCGGAAAAGAAACATTGCCAGATTCATCCTGTCGGCTGCTTCCCCTGGTCAGCCCATCCGGAAGCGCCCAGTGCAGGTGCACGCCTACACCCAGCGACCTGCTATCGCCGGTCTTTACCTCCTGACTTAGATATGGCTTATCAGTTTTTCCGCCTTTAGGCAAAAAGCTAAAATCATAGGGTTCGGGCTCAAATTGCTTCTTCTTGCTTGAAACTTCATCTATGCACACGGCCTCTATATTCATCGGAACGATCAAGCCAAGGCTTTCGGTTTTTAAATTTGTTTTCATCCGTATGTAAGATTATGCTATTGTAAATTTAACGGCCTCTGCCCCCTCAACCATTTCAAGTGCAAATTCGGCAGTTGTAAAAGTTCCTTCATAGCCGATCTTGTTGCCGGCAAGTGTATCTCGTATGGCAACGGCTAATTTGCTGATGCGTATAACATTGCTGGTATTACCTCGTATATATATATCAGTCGGCATCACCAACTTAACATCTTTGACCGCTTCGCCTGCTTTGTGCATTACATCGCCCTCCTGTTTATCCACCGGATATCTGAACGATTTTGAATAAACACGCGGTGTATCTGTTCGGGCAAAGCCAAAGTGCAATACCTCCGGATGTTCGTTTATCCTTACGCTTTTAACCATTCCTTCGTACATACAGAGTAGTACATTCGGGCTCAGGTGATCCATGCGCAATAGCTGGCATGGCCTTGTCATATTCTCATCTGCGAAAGCTGCCACTTCCAGGCCCTCCCAATCACTTACCACGCCAGACCTTAACAGGAAACCTGTGATCTTTTCATTTAACGGGATCGGCTTTGAGCTCATTAGTTTGAGCTCCTTTTTACTCAGATGCTGTAACAAATGCCCCAATACCTTTCCGCGTGCTTTTTTCATCGACCCACGTGAAAACAGCTCCAGATCAGGTAAAAAAACCGAATCGAGCAGGCTATCCGACTCTACTGACCTGCCTAAGCTCAGAGCCCCTTCGGCCAGGTAAGCAAGCCATGTGGTATCACAATAAAAGAATTTTATCGACTCCATTGGCAGCATATCAACATCGGGTACCAGGTAGTTAAAAGGTACACCATGCAGTAGCTTAAGCCTGCCCAGCCAGTCGGCTAGGTTTTCTTCAACACTGTCTGCGGGTGTGTCCGCCACATTTCGAGGGCGTCTTAGATCTCTTAATCTTCTTAGTTCTGCCGGGTCATTAAGTGTTTCCAGTAATGAGCCATTATTTATCTTCATCATTGTTGTCTTTATTTGTTATGAATTGTGATAAAATGGTGCTTAAACTTTCGTTCATTAATCCGAGCAAATCCTGTTGAGCATGTAATGGCAACTGGTCCAAAGATTGTTCTACAGTATTACTCACAGACTGCTTCTGGTCATCTACTATTTCATTCAGCTTTTTTTTGATGAACTCTTCTTCAAAGTTTGCGATGATAGTTTGCGGATTGCTTTTTTTCCAGTTGTAAAGGGTTTGGGCAAAGTGGCCGTTCTGCAGGGCCAGAAGCCTGCCCAATTGCCAGGCTGCCGCATATGATACATCGAACATGCCGGTATCACGGTTGTAGGCGGTGCAGGTATCAGCGCCGTTTACCGGTATATCTATCGTCCTGTCGGCATTATAGGGCACAAAAGGCCCGTGGTACCATGAAACCGTGTCGGCAGCTTGCCGGGTATGATGGTTAAGCGGTACAAATCCCATATCGAAGGCATTCTGTATGGCTTTACCGGCTTCGCCTGTATCTTCATCCGTCTGCAATCGTAAAATAGCGTCACCAAATACCCCGTCTTTTTTGTTCAATCCCTTTAGGTAGCCCGAAAAAGTTTGTTTGCGGTCTATCGCATAGAAATCCCATTGTTTAAGCAATACCATGCGTATGGTGGTTGTTGCTTTGGGTATGTTTAAGTTTTGTACGCCATTTTCATCGGGCAGGTAGGAATCCCAGTTTTCGAATGATACCAGGTACGCTGTTGTTTTTGCACCAGGGAGCGGAAGCCTGTTACCAATTACAGTAGATATTTTGGGTAATGCCTTTTCATCGGATATAGATTTCAAACGCTGCACGTATTGAGCCGATTGTTTGTTGCCAGGCTGTATCTCTCTTACATGCGCCAGCCAGGGCAGATCATCGTGGCAAGGAGCAACCTTGTTAAACAAGGCTACAGGTATATCCACCGCCAGGCATTTATCTGTATATTTTTCGGCATTGTCATCAAGCTTAAATACAGGAAAAAAATAATTGACAGGAAGTTGATCTTTCCCGTCACCGATCTTTTTTTCCGCAGGACTGACGAGCCCCTTAACTTCGATATCAGATACAGTAACAGCCGGATCGGTATCATAAAGAAGCAAAATGCCCAGCCAGGGAGCCTGATCGGCGGCCTCGGGCTGGTTTTGATAGGTCGGAGTTGCAGCCTGGCGTTCCCATGGTAATGTAGCCCTGTTAAAACAAACATGCGGTAATACCCTGTCATATTCGCCTTGTGCATTTTCGGGCGGATATACCGATGTGATCGCCCCGACAGGCAATGTGAACCTTGGGCCATTCACTGCGAAGTTATTGACGTTGCTGTAGATGGTTTCAGGTATCTGGCCCCTTGTGCTTAATACCGTTTGTTGTACAGTAATGGTACCCGTACCTGCATTTAACGGCGGCACCTGGTTTTGCTGAAAGACCAGCTTACCTGAAATCGGCTCTGCCGTGTCTGAAACAATTTCTTTAATGAGCATAACCTGTAATTTAATTAGCGGCTTGTTTTTGAAATATTAATCTGTTATTTATAAATATTAATGCCTGCCAGACAGGCCATCTTTAGACGGTCGCCGTTTAGGTGATCAGGCATTAATTTCATCTTTGTTTGCCAAAGCATTGATAAGTTGCGGTTGGCATTCAAAGGGTAAATTATGGTCGCAATTCGGGTCAGCGCCCCGAAATTTTCCGGCGCTGTCGCGAAGGCTAAAGAATAAGGCTAACTATAAAGTCCTGTATCAGCTTCTGTAAAAAGTTAAAATAAATAGATGACGTATTAAATTGATTACCGGTACAAGAACAATCACCTGTCCGGATAAAAACTCAAATATGGCATATGAACTTAAGCGTTGACATAGTTGTGATAGTTTAGTTTATGTTTATAAATGGTTATTAGTTTAAAACTATGGAGAATATTTTATACTTATTAAGCAAAGTATGTGAACGGCGGTTTTATGTAAGCAAATAGCGGTTTTTTGTATGTGTGATATTTCTAAATAGCCATTTTTCAGGCTCGGGCTCTTATAATCGTTTGTGGAATTACAGCAAAGAGTGGCGGCGCTGATGGCGTTGCTTCTGAGGATATAGAGAAGTTAAAGAGTATTAACTGTATCGATTTTACTTTTATTACTTTTTAATAGCTTGTTTATGAGATTGTTATGGATGTGAAAAAATCCTTAAAACGTGTTTCCTTAAGTGATCTCCTTCAAGCGGGCGTACAGCAAATACGTGGAATTACAATGCAGCGTTACAAAGCCAATACAGGGGTAACGACGACATTAACGGCAAAATGCGGATATTACTAAAGTAAAATCAGGCTAAATATTTTAAAAAAGAGGGCAGCCTATATGGCTGTCTTTCTTATTGTTTAAATGTTAGCCAGCAGAATCATAAATCATATATTATAAACTTCAGCCATTACGAATCATGTTTTTCTTATTTTAGCAAACCAAGAGGAATATTGACTGTTATGTACCATCATGCAAGAAGAAATAACTAAAACAAAATACAGCGATAGCGAGCTGGAAGACTTTAAGAAATTAATAGAGGAAAAGATCAGGATGGCCCGTGAGGAACTGCTTGACCTTACAGCTGCACTAAGTTCGGCGAACGGTGATGACGCGGCTATTGCCGGCAAAACGCTGGAAGATGGTTCGGCTACTTATGAAAAAGAGCAGACGAATCAACTGGCCGCCCGCCAGAAAAAGTTCATTGAGCAATTGGAAGCTGCTTTAACGCGCATACAAAATAAAACCTATGGCATTTGCCGCGGTACAGGAAAGTTGATCCCGGCAGAAAGGCTGCGTGCTGTGCCGCATACCACGATGAGCATGGAGGCAAAGCTGAAACAAGCTTAATGCCCACAGGTAGTTTCTTTGGCGGGACGAGTGGTTTACTGATCGAAATACCCAAGCGCGATTTTCCGGCTGAGCATCAGCATAGGTCGCGATTGGGTTATTATGCCTTGCAGGAAAATAGTATTGAGATCAACAGCTCTTTTTACAAGTTGCCGCAAGCCAAAACTATTGCCCGCTGGGTTACGGAAGTTGCTGCGGGGTTTCGTTTTACTTTCAAACTTTGGAAGGAGATCTCCCATCAAAAGGGTCTGCTATTCAAGGCTGATGATGTGCGGCGGTTTATGGAAGTAATCGCGCTGCCCGAGGAAAATAAAGGCTGTTTATTGGTGCAATTTCCGCCGAGCCTGCAGGTAAATGCTTTGCCGCAGTTGAAAGAGCTGCTTAAGGTATTAAATGATTTCGATTGGCGGGTAGCTGTTGAATTTCGGCACAACTCGTGGTATAACGACAATGTATTTGAACTGTTGAACAGTTACCAAATGGCTATGGTGATACAGGATATGCCAAAGTCGGCCACGCCAATGGAACTAACTGTGGATGACCTTGTCTATCTTCGCTTTCATGGGCCGAGCGGTAATTATAAAGGCAGTTACAGCGATGGTTTTTTGTATGAGTACGCCACGTACATACAGGAATGGCAGAACGAGGGAAAGACTGTTTATTGCTATTTTAATAATACAGCAGGAGATGCGCTGAATAATTTAAATTTTTTAAAGCGCTGCTTAGCCACTGTAAACTAAACGGTTAGATAATGCGTTCTTTAATGCATGAAAGTCTCCCGGTGGTTATTTATTCTGTTGATAGGTTATGCCCAGGCCCTTGTTGCTCAGGATAAGAAACCGGTAATTGCCTTTGCCAGCGATACACAGGAGCCGATGTGGATCGAAAAACTGCTCCTTAAACCCGACCATAATCTCGAAGCTACCAAAATGATCTTCACGGATGTCGACAGCCTGCGGCCTAAAGCATTGTTCATTCTTGGTGATGTCGTTTCGTTGGGGAAAAGCAAAAGCGCCTGGCGAAATATCGATCACTATATAGGGCAGGCCACTAAAGACTCTATACCGGTATATGCCACGCTGGGCAATCATGAAGTGATGTTCAACGCAAAACGCGGAACACGTAATTTTAAAGTGCGTTTCCCTGCCTATGATCCCGCTGGTTACACCGAGATTGTCGACTCGGTAGCAGTAGTGCTGCTGAACTCAAATTTCGCAGCGATGTCGGCTATCGAGATCACACGCCAGGATAACTGGTACCAGGCTAAACTGAATGCACTGGATAGCGACCCCGCCATTAAGATGATCATTGTTGGTTGCCATCACTCACCCTATACTAACAGCACTATTGTCAAGCCATCAGAAAATGTTCGTCAAAACTTTGTACCGCCATTTATCCGTTCTAAAAAAGCTGTGCTGTTTTTGTCTGGCCATTCACACAATTTCGAACGCTTTAAGGAGCAAGGCAAATATTTCCTGGTAATAGGAGGCGGGGGCGGCCTTCATCAGCCACTGCGGGCCAATAACGACGACATGCACGATCTGTCGGCAGATTACAAGCCTGCGTTTCACTACCTGGAAGTCAGCAGGCAAGGAGACCAATTGCAGGTCTTATCGCGACGCTTAAAACCAGACTTTTCGGGGTTCAATAATGGCTTAAATTTCCGCATCAGTACGGCGACTCTTTAATTTCCTGCGTTTACTTATAGTCCTTTGCCAAAACCTTTCCTGAATTCAACAGGCGTTAAATTTGTTTTCTCTTTAAATTGGCTTGAAAAGTATTGGCTTGATTCGAAATTAAGATCGTATGCTATTTCTTTTATCGATTTTGAGGTATTGATCAGCTCCTCTTTTGCTCTTTCTAATTTCAGCTGGATCTGGTATTGTACCGGTGCGATACCAGTATATTCCTTAAAAAGCTTTCTGAAACGCGAATAGCTGATCTTAAGCTGGTCGGCAATATCCTGCGGACCAATGCCCGTTTCCAGGTTTGCCCTGATGAGCATCCGCGCATGATTTACAATGTTTTCCTCGTCTCCGGTAACTAACTGCTGCTTTGCCGAACTGTGTAACTGCCCAAGCATATACATAGCCGCTCCACAAATCAAAGGCTGGTAACCCGGCTTTTCGTTTTTAATCGCTTCTATTACCTGCATAAACAGGTTAACCATCGTTTCATTGTAGCCGATAGTATAAATGGGCTTTGATGCACTGAAGATCTTTTTTTTAACCAGTTTGTTGATGTTTACACCATTAAAGCCTATCCAGTATTCCGTCCAGCCCGTATTCGGATCGGGGCGGTATAAATGTCTTTCATTTGGAAAAACGATGATCGCTGAGCCACCTTCCACTGGTAAGCTGCCGGTTTTTGGTGAAGTATAAATGCCTTTCCCATTTGTTATATAGACTAGGGAATATTCCTGTAATATCCTGCCATTTTCATTATCGAAGCGGTGATGGGAGGGGTGGTCTTTATCAGGATATTCATTGCCGGGCTGATAATGATGGTAGCCTGCATGCAATATCTGCAGTCCCCAATCCTGGTCTTCCGTGGCAACAGGTAAGTATTTATAAAAGTCGTGCATGCGTAGGTGTTAATTGGCGGCGCTTAAATATCGGTCATATTTTCAATTTTTTTAATGGATGGCAAAAAGTAAACTTAATATATCAAATACTATTATCCGCCTCACGGTACCGCAACTATCTTGGCTGTATCAATTTATAAACGATAAATTTAATGAGAACACAAATTACCGAACAGCAAATTGCGGATTACCGGCAGAATGGCTTTTTGCTGATTGAAGATTTTTTGGATAAAGAAGAACTTGAAACCTGGCGCGAAGCAGTAACCGAAGCACTGGAAGAACGCGGCGGCAGGAAGCTGCCGGGTAAAGAAACCAAAACAGGTGAGGATGACGGAATAAATAAAGACGCAGACTATTTCGGCAAAGTATTCGACCAAATGCTAAACCTGTGGCAAACCAATGAAAAGGTAAAGCAATTGATGCTGAACAAAGGCATCGGAAAAATGGCCGCCGATTTGGCCGGCTGTGACGGCATCCGCATCTGGCACGATCAGGCATTGGTGAAACGGCCATGGGCAAATCCTACTTCGTGGCATTTGGATACACCATTTTGGTCGTTTTCAGATCGACGCGCTTTGTCCATCTGGGTTGCATTGGACGATGCTACGCCCGAGAATGGCTGTTTATATTTTATCCCCGGCTCGTATTACACTACAGGCTTCGAAAATCCCGGGATTGGTAAGAATATGGATTCGGTATTCCTGTTTTATCCTCAATTTATAAAATCCGCCTCGGTGGGCGTGCCGATGAAAGCAGGTAGCTGCTCATTTCACAATGGTTTAACCATACACGGAGCAGGGGCCAACATGACCGGCGGTTTCAGGCGCGCCATGACCTGCGCCTACATGCCCGATGGCGCCACATTTAATGGCATAAAAAATATTTTATCTGATGAACAAGTTGCAAAGCTTAAGATCGGCGATCTGCTGAATGATGAAACGCAAACCCCGTTGATTTATTCAAGACATAATCCATCGTAATGAAGGTTTTGATCCTGGCCCCGCAATGGGGATTTGAAAACCTGCACTTTGAGGATTTTATCATCAAAATAAAAGAGGCCGGATTTGACGGCGTGGATACCTGGGTGCCGGAAAATGCCAATGAAAGAAAGGATTTTACCCGGCTTTTACGAGAATACCGTTTGCCCATTGTTTGCCATCAGCACCAGGCAAAGGGAAGCAATATCAAAGAATTTTGCAGATCCTTCGAATATTATTTAAACCTGAGCATGGAATGCGATCCCGTTTTGATCAATTCACATTCAGGACGGGATTATTTTGGTATAAACGAGCAGTTAGCAGTGATTGATGCGGCAGATGAATTCTCGGCAAGGAATAATATCCGGGTTGTGCATGAAACGCATCGCGGAAGGCTGGCTTTTAGTCCGTATAATGCAAAGGAACTGTTCGGTCTGCGCCCGGAAATGAAAGTAACCGCCGATCTCTCGCATTGGGTTTGCGTAACGGAAAGCTACCTTGAACATTGTGCGGATATTGTGGACGAAACTATTGCACGCACCGAACATATCCACGCAAGGGTTGGCCATACACAAGGCCCGCAAGTACCTGATCCGCGCGCCGAAGAATGGCAATATGCAACAGACGCGTTTATGAATTGGTGGACGCGGATACTGGAACATAAAAAAATGCTCGGCAAAACAATGTTCACCATTACGCCCGAGTTCGGGCCGCCGCCGTATATGTTGACAAACCCTGCAACCGGGAAACCAGTTGCCGACCAATTTGAATTGAACTGCTTTATAAAAGACCTGATCAGAGATTTGCCTATCTTAAATTAAGGATCATTTAACTATCGAAATGAAATATTTATTTACCCTATTAGCTATTTTCTGTTTATCTGTTAGTCAAAAGGCTTATTGCCAGTCCACAGACACCTTGCGTGCCGACAGGCCCTGGAACGCCCAATGGATAGCGCTGAATAATCCCTTCGACAAGGGAACAACTTACGGCGTTTATTACTTCCGGAAAAGCATTGATCTGCCCAATAAACCGGATAAGTTTATCATTCATATCTCTGCAGATAACCATTACAAATTATATATCAACGGTAAGCTTGTTTCGATTGGCCCGGCACGCGGCAGCTTTTACAACTGGAATTATGAAACTGTCGACATTGCACAATATTTAACAGCCGGTAAGAATACAGCAGTCGCGCTGGTTTGGAACGAAGCGGAATATCGCCCTGAATATCAGATGAGCTTTCGCACAGCTTTTATTTTACAAGGCAATACCGCAGTAGAAGAAGTGCTCAACACCGACACTACCTGGAAGTGTGTCGAAGATAAGGCATTTAAGCCGGTTTGGGGGTATTTCTTATCCATAAACGGTCAGGCTGTGGATATGAATAAAACGATAGCCAATTGGAATTCGCCCAGGCTTAACTATAGCACCTGGCCCAAATCTGAGATCTTATTCCCCGGCCAGCCAAAGGGGCTATCCGATGGGTTTGGCTACATGCTGGTACCTTCGCCGCTGCCTGCAATGGAAATGAGCTATCAGCCAATTACGGTTATGCGTAAGGCATCAGGTATCGAAATGTCCCCTGCCTTAAAACTTCCTTTAACCATACCTGCGCATAAAAAAGTGATCATCCTGCTCGATCAAACACACGAAACAAATGCTTACCCAACCATTAATTTTAGCGGAGGCAAAGGCGCAGGTGTCTCGTTAGGATATGCAGAAGCGCTGTATGACAAGGGTACTCATTTTACCCGCAAAAGTAACCGCAACGAGGTTGAAGGCAAAGAGTTCAGAGGCCTTATCGATACACTAATCTCAAATGGGAGTAACGGGCAAACGTACACTTCGTTTCTTTTTCGGACCTATCGTTATATGCAGTTAATTGTACAAACGGCGGATGAGCCATTGGTTATCGATAGCCTGTATGGTACATTCACCGCTTACCCGTTCAAGGCGCAGGCGGTCTTTAATTCAGACAATACCGAGATAAAACAAATACTGGATATCGGCTGGCGTACGGCAAGGCTTAATGCATTCGATAATTATTTTACCGGGCAGTATTACGAACGCCTGCAATATATTGGCGATGCACGGATACAGGCCATGATAGCCTATTACTATAGTAACGACGACCGGTTAACCCGCAATGCCCTCGATCAGATGGATCAATCGCGCTTGCCCGAAGGTATTACGCATAGCCGTTACCCGGTACAAAGCACACAGATCATACCCACGTTTTCCTTGTTGTATATTGGCATGCTGCATGATTATTGGATGTACCGGAACGATAGCAATTTTGTGAAGGATAAACTGACCGGTGTACGGGCGATCCTCCAATTCTTTAGTAAATACCAGCAGGCAGATGGTTCATTAATCCATTCGCCTTACTGGAACTTTGTCGATTGGGCGAACGGAAAAGGATGGGGCTTTGGTACCCCGCCGCAAAGTGCCGATGGCGGATCAGCCATTTTGGATATGCAGCTGCTTTGGGCCTATCAGCAGGCTGCTGAAATGGAATCGAAAATAGGTGTCCAACTGTATGCCGATCTATATAAGCAAAAAGCCACGCAGCTAAAGCAAACCATACAACAGAAATATTGGGATGCCGGCAAGCTATTATTTAGCGATACAAAAGAAAAAACAACATTCTCGCAGCACGCCAATGCGCTTGCCTTGCTTACCGGGGTGGTAAATGATGGGGACAAGCTTGCTTTTGCCAAACGACTGGCTGCAGATAGCAGCTTGACTAAATGTAGCCTCTATTTTGATTATTACCTGCATGAGGCATTGGTTAAAGGTGGTTTGGGCGATGATTATATGAGCTGGTTAGACCCCTGGCGGGAAAGTATAAAAATAGGGCTTACCACTTGGGCCGAAGAGCCGGACCTGAACAGAACACGCTCAGATTGCCATGCATGGGCAAGCAGCCCTAACATAGAGTTTTTTAAAACCGTGTTGGGTATAAACAGCAATTCGCCCGGCTTTACGCAGGCAAAAATAGAGCCCCATTTGGGCAAACTGACAAAAGTTAGCGGCGAGATACCGCATCCAAACGGAAAGATTGCAGTTAGCTATGTTTTAAGCCATAACAAGTGGAAAATAAATATTTCGCTGCCGGAAAGCACAAGTGGAGTTTTAGTTTGGAGAGGGATAACCTATAAGCTTAAGGGAGGCGATAATTCGTTTAGTATTTGATTCAATGGTATAGAAATATACTATTTGTGCTATAGCTGGTAATATCAGCCTTTATACCGATTATTAAATCAGTTTTTATCTTTAAAATTATTATGCATTTTAACAAAATAACAGCCCGGATAACTCTAACTATTGTTGTGATATTCATTGTTGTTCCGTTAGTAATCGCGGGGAACAGGATTATGCCGGTGACGCGGGATTCAACCATAATCAAGAACGGAAAGATCTGTTTGACGCTTAATTACCAGAAGCGTGCATGCATCAGTTCACTCATTGTGAACGGTCAGAAAGTAATTACGGGTAATGACGGTATTTTTACATCACTGCAGGTAGGGCAAACGCTATATTCCTCGCTTCATTTAAAATCGCACCCGATAGTTACCAAAAACAAAGGCACTATAAAAGTACTTGGGATTGTTTATGGCGATAATAAATTGAGAATTACCGAGAATTGGATCTTCAATACTTCCGGCCCATCTGTTAAGTGGCGCATTGAACGGACTTTGTCCCGCTCTATCGTAGCCGAAGAGACGGCTTCACCTGTTTTTAATTTTGATAATATCAATACATGGGAAGGCGCTTACCAGGGTTATGGCGGCCTGGCGTGGTTTTATCTTTTTAATGAGAAATTATGCACCTATGGCGTTCATACGCGGTCGTCAAGCTTTTGGAACAGTAAAACAGGCAATGGCCTGAACATAACTGTAACTGCGCCCGGCAAACAGGTGGCGATGAAGTACACACGCGCTAACGACGATAGGCTGTCGTATAGCATCAGCACGTCTGATAAAGAGTTGCTTCCCAAATCAGATAGTGGTACAAACCGCAGAAGGTTCATCAGGGGCCGGACAGACGTATGGGCAGCGCAAAAAATAAAAGCGGTTAAAAGCAGCCAGACCATAACACTCAGCTATTTTGATTTTGATGAGAAATATGGCCGCGGTGATCTGAAAGGTATAAATGGCTCGCAGGTTAGCGCGGTATTAAACACCATTGCAAGAATAGGGGTAATAGATTCACTGCATTTTGGCGGCAACAGCTGGCATACGCCTTATGGCCCGATCTGCCTGCATGAGCAGTACATAGCGCAAATGGGTCTGGCGATTAACGATCCGCAATATTTAAAAGGTTACCAAAGCTGTTTGGATTTTTACCGTGATCATGCTATTAAACCGGATGGCCGCGTTTATTCGCGCTGGGCTTATACCAATGAAGATGCCATGCCCGGTCAGTTTAACGAATACGGATTTTACGAAGCGCAATGGGGTATACTGATGGATTCAAATACCGACCTGGTTACAAATGTAGCTGAACTGTATGATCAGAACGGTGATATTAATTGGGTGAGGACACACCAGCTATCATGCGAAAAAGCATTGGACTGGCTCCTTAAAAGGGATAGCAACGGCAACGGCCTGGTTGAAATGATGACGGATAACAGTGCGCAAAAAAAGAGCAGCGACTGGATCGATATCATCTGGGCATCATACGAAAATGCTTTTGTTAATGCCAAGCTTTACCATGCACTGGTAAAATGGGCAGGCGTTGAAGCTCAGTTAGGCAATACTGAGAAGGCAAAGTATTACAATGATTTTGCAGCTAAACTTAAAGCAAGTTTTAACAAATCAATTAATAATGGTGGTTTTTGGGATGATGAGCAGAAGTGCTATGTGCATTGGCGGGATAAAGACGGCTCTATACACGGCCGCAACATGGTTACGCCGGTAAATTTTATGGCCATTGCTTATGGGATTTGCGATGACCCGGCACGTAAAAAAATGATCTTGGATACCATTGAAAAACAAATGGTAAAAGAGAACCTGTTCTTTTGGCCGATTGCGATGAGAACCTATGCCCCCGGTGAGGGTAATGATTGGCAATTCCCATTTCCGGCATACGAAAATGGCGACCTGTTTTTATCATGGGGCTCAATAGGGGTTGCAGCTTATGCGGATTATGATCCTGCGCTGGCGTTGAAATATGTGAAAAATGTACTGAGGCAATACAGTAAGGATGGGCTAGCTTATCAGCGCTATGGCAGACTCAAACAGGATGGTTTAGGCGATGATATTTTGTCGGGAAATAGTTTGTCTATTGTGGGTTTATACCAGGCTATTTATGGCGTCAACCCGTTGTATAATCGGTTCTATCTCAATCCGCATCTTACAAAAGAATTGTTCGGTACCAAACTGAATTATACATTCAGGGGGCAGCGGTTAACCATACAGTTGGATAGTGATGATTACATGATCTCCAGCGGGAAATATAGGGTAGCTTCTGCGCGCAACTTTGGATTCAATGTTGTTCATGACCAATTAAATTATTTCGACAAAGACCAATCAAATCCTTCTTTGCAGATTAGCTCAAAAGAGCCGTTAACATTACAGATAAAAAGCTGGGATAAACAAAAGATAGATTTTGTAGTTGTATGCCATCAGCAGCTTGAAGGCAAGCTGGATTTTATTTGTCAATTGGCGCCTTCAGGTAGTTATTTGCTCAGTGTTAATGGGAAAGAATCGGGAATTGTGAAAACAGATATAAATGGAAGGATTACATTAACCACCCCAACCTTTGTGGATTCTGTAGGCATGTCACTGGTGAAACAAAAGTAACCGGCGATTTACGAAGTAGAATATTGAAAACTAAGTTTGTATTCTACAAATAACATGTTTCCTTATTTTCCTTTACCCTGAACCATCACTTTAACGGTTTTAAAGATGATATCTATATCAGAGTTGAAGCTGATATTTTGCAGGTATAACAGATCATATTTGGTACGAATGCACATTTGATCGACATTCTCAGCATAGCCATAATGAACCTGGCCTATTGAAGTAATACCGGGTTTAAGATGCAGCAATTTTTTGTAACTGGGTGTTCTTTCGACTATTTGTTCTATAAAATGTTGCCTTTCCGGACGTGGGCCAACGATAGACATGTCGCCTTTTAATACGTTCCAAAATTGTGGCAATTCGTCGAGCCTCGTCTTTCTCATCACACGGCCCCATTTAGTAATGCGCGGATCGTTATCTTTTGAAAGCTGTGGGCCGAAGTGTTCTGCATTTACATGCATACTTCTGAACTTATATATGTAAAACGGCTTCTCGTTTTTACCAATCCTCTCCTGTTTGTAAAATGCAGGGCCTTTTGAAGTCATTTTAGTTACTAAGTATAACATTACAAAAACCGGAAAGCCAGAGACCATCACAACTGAGGAAAACAGCAGATCAAAGCTTCTTTTGAACGCCCTGATCTTGAAGCTTATTTCGGGCGTAGAACTTAGCTGAATTACAGGAAGACGATGATAGTCGACTAATTTGGCGTAGTTGTTTTCAAGAAAAAGATCAGAAACTACTTTTATTTTTATTGAGTTTTCTTCTCCAAACAGGATCAGGTGTTCAATAAACTCAGTATTGATCGATTTGTAGCAAAGAAAAACTTCATCCGGTCTTTTTAACAGGATAAGGTCTAACAGTTCCTGCATAGCCATTGCCAAAACCTGGCTTTCAGAAACAAAGCCCAGTAGGTCGTAACCGTATTCCGGATGATTTGAAAAAGAATTGATCAAACGGTCGCTGATGTTTTTATCACCTATGATCATAACCTCGCGGTGATTGTATCCGATTTTACGGAAGTAATCAAGCGAAAAGAATATTAACGATCTGTAAAGAATGATAAATACGCTATATAAAGTATAACAGAACAAAACCTCAGACCGCGAAATGTTAGCGATCTTGCCAAAGTACACTATGCTAAAAAACAGCAAAAGGTGGTAAGATAGCGTAATGAAAAACGTGTTTATACTCTTGGTTAAAACTAATGGGCGGTGCACCTCAAAGTTTTTGGTAACCAACGACATTGCAGACCATGTGATATTAATTAATAGTAAAAAAATAACAGATGGCGTTTGCAGAACAAGTGTGCCGAATACCCTGAAATGCGCACAGAAAAATGCGATGTTAAGTAAGAATAAATCGGAAAGAAATATGGAAAGCGGGAGATGTTTTGAGTAGCGTTTTGACATAGGATCTAAGTTCTGCAAAGCTACTGATTAACATTGAATAAAAAATGTTAATTTATAGTGCATTTGTTAAATTATTGTAACTTTTTATTTACAATATGGCAAATTTCGCTCCACTTTTTTTCAAATTTGATCAGTTTGTTTTTTTGATAAAATTTGTGAAATATATGAACTTAAAGATTGCTTAAAACGCTCGGTAGAGAATAATTGGGCATGATTTGCAATTTCTTCAAAATTAAATTTTGTGGCATTTAATTCAAATTTTTTAACGGCGTCTATTATTGCGTTCGCTGACTGTTCAGAAAAATAAACACCCGTCTTGTTTTCCAGTACAGTTTCAAGTACACCTCCTTTTCCATAAGCAATTACAGGGGTTCCGCAAGCTTGTGCTTCTACAGGCAGCATGCCAAAGTCTTCCTCGGCCGCAAAAACAAAAGCTTTGCAATTAGATAGATATTGTTTGAGAATTTCAAAAGGCTGATAGCCCATTAAAACAACATTTTTACCGGCCATCTTACTTATCTTTTTAAAGTCAGGGCCGTCACCTATTACTACCAATTTTTTGTCGGGCATGTTGTTAAATGCTTCAACAATAAGGTCTATTTTTTTGTAAGGCACCATGCGGGAGCAGGTGAAATAAAAATCTTCCCTGTCTAAACTCACCCCGAAATCCTGTACCGCAACATTGGGATATATGGTTACGCTATCGCGGTTATATACCTTCCTGATGCGTTTGCCGATATAGTTGGAATTTGATATAAAGTAATCGACCCGGTTAATGCTGCTCACATCCCATTGCCTGATACGGTGTAGTACAAGCTTTGCAATAAAGCCCTTAAGGCCGGTCTCAAGTCCCGACTCTTTGATGTACTGATGATACAGGTCCCAGGCGTAACGCATAGGCGAATGGCAATAACATATATGCACCTGCCCGGAATGCGTTAATACGCCCTTCGCTACAGCGTGTGAGGAGGAAATAATAAGATCGTAAGATGAAAGATCGAACTGTTCGATAGCCAGCGGGAAAAGCGGCAGGTAATTCCTGTACTTTGTTTTGGCAAAAGGCAGCTTTTGGATAAATGATGTGGTGACCTTATGCCCTTGCAGCCCTAAGCTGGTAATGGTTTCATCACGGGCTACCAAGGTGTATATATCAGCGTCAGGATATAAGGAGGCTATCTCTTTAAAAACATATTCTGAGCCGCCTATTACGGTCAGCCATTCCTGGATTAATGCAACTTTCAATTCGAGTTTTTATTTATAATGACAAAGTGATCTGCAGGAAGTTTGCAAATACTATTTGATGGTATGTTTTGACTGATAACGCAATTTGCCCCAATGATACTGTTTTCGCCAATTGTTACCTTACCAATAATGGTTGCCCCGGTGCAAATTATACAATCCTTCCCGATTTTAGGAAAACCATCCGTTAGGCTGATAACAGGCCCGATCCCCCGCCTTCCCAGGGTAACCCCGTGAAACAGGATAGCGTTTGTATCGATATATACGCCGGATCCGATTACCAGCCCAACGCCGTGAACTATCACTATACCGCCGCTCAGCGTAGCTTTATAATCAATATCAATGGCATAAATTATCTGTATGAACCGGGTAAAGATCATGGGCAAAAGAGGTATTCTCCACCTGTAAAGCAAGTTTGAGATACGATACATAAACAATGCATGAAACCCCCTGTTAAAGAAGAATATCACCAGCTTATTTGCCAACGAAAAGCGGTTGGCAGCCTTTATATCATCAGTTATTTCCCTGTAAAGTTTCATTAATAATATCGAGGGTTTTTTTTGCCGAAACAGCCCAGCTGAACCTTTTTACATTTTCTATTCCGTTTGCAGCCAATGTTTCTGCAAGCGTGTTGTTATCCAATAATTGCTGTATGCCGGCCCCTATGTCGTTAACATTGTAAGGATCTACGTATATCGCCGCGTTACCGCAAATTTCCTGGTGCACAGGTATATTTGAAGCAATTACCGGACAATGCATTGCCATCGCCTCAACCAGGGGCAGGCCAAAGCCTTCATACAGGCTTACGTATACAAATGCCCGTGCAAATTGCATTAATTCGGCCAGTTCATTATCAGGAACATAGCCTTTTATCACAATGTTTTCGGCAAGTTCAGCTTTGTTAAAGTCATGACTGAACGTTTTGGTGTTACCTAAGCCAACAATAACCAGTTTAACATCCCCATTAAGCTGCTTAGAAGCTTCTATAAGGCGGCCGAGATTTTTGCGTGGCTCCAGTGAAGATACGGTTAATATATAGGGCTTGCGGGCTATATTTTGCGGTTGATCGTGACTGTTTAAATAGGATGCATTATATACAACAGCAATTTTATCCACATCAATTTTTAAATATTTTACAATGTCGTTTTTTGATGAATTGCTTACCGTAATTATTTTGCGGCTGCTGGCTGCAATATGCGGTATGAGAAAATTATACCACCTGTAAAATTTTTTTGAGAACCATGCCGGATTTACTTTATACGACATGTCATGTATGGTTACTATTTGTCTGGAATAGTATAAAATACCCGTATTGCAAAAGTTAACCAGCAGCGGTTTATGCTTTGATCTTAAATATTTGCGCAGATCTATTTGTTCCCACGTAGTTCCGGTACGTTTGCCAATTATTACCACGCCTAATTCTGCTGCCAGCGCTTCATCCAGGATATTGTGGGGAGAAACAAACAGGATGTCGTCAGAAAGCTTTTTTAATTGCTTTGATAGCTCAATGGCGAAGCGTTGAACACCGGTTACTTTTTGTGTAAGAAATCTGGCATTGATGATGATCATTTGTAAACTATTTGCTGTTTTCTGCTATCGTAACCTAAACCTGTAAACATAAAACATAAGTACAATAAAAGGTGGAAGCGCATATATAGATAAGGTATAAAAGGACGATAGCTGATCAAGTAACGTAATAAATATCACTATAAGTACTGTAGCTGTTAATATAGATTTATGCTGGGTTATCCAATACTTTAAATGTTTTAACAATACGCCCTTTATAAGCCCTGATAGGAACGAGAAAATTATTACACCTGCCCATTGAAAAGATACATAACCCCAGACGGGCCCTGGTAATCGCAAGCCTCCTGAAATAAGTTCCGAAATGTCTACGCCGGGGTTAATTACCCGCAACGTATATACCGAGGAGTTCCATTTATAGTGACTGGGCACGAATCCCCCGAAAACCGTCCGGCCATAGGTCCATTCAGGATTTGCTTTAAAAAATGTCATGAAATTAAGCTGATCGTATACGTCATTTGTTCCTCCGGCCATTATACGCCAGATCACATGATCATCATGACCCAATGTAGCACTAACATCCTCAAGATTTCTTACGCCTATTATATAATAAAATGCGGAGCTTAACACATAGATGAATATTGTTAAAACTATTAGTACAGTAAATGACGAACGGCTTTTAAACGACATTACGATCATAATGCCAAATAGTACGCCTGTAAACGCCGGGCCGCGTGATAATGACATCATCATTAATACAACAGCGACAATTGTGGCCAGTAAATAGAATATTTTACTTTTATTCTTGTACCATATCATTATTGATATAGGGGTTATGCTGCTCAGAATTAAGAACGACGACAAGTATACAATTGATGTGTAAAACGGCACCTGGTAAGGCCCCCTAAAAAATTTTGCAGCCACCGGATCAGCAGCGAACATGGGCACAAATCCCATCATTAAATAGCCCAGTATCATACAGGGGATACCAAGGCATAAAAGTATACGGGTTATTTTTGTTACGTGAGCCTCATAGTCGGCGGCAGATAGTACATCAAACGTAAAATTTGTCTTCCTGGGCTTTAGCTTAAAGCCCAATATCAAGCCTGCCAGGTAAAAAATTGTCCCGACAAATAATATTTTGACGTACAGATCTACTACATCATCGGGAAAATCGTCCTGCATGTTAATGATAAGGGCAGGTATAAAATAGGCGAGAACAACAAAGCCTACGTTTAGGTGCGTAGGGATGTTATACCGGCTTGGCCAAACCAGGTACCCACCTATTGAAAGGATTGTTAACGATATGAAAATGATCCAGCCTGCCATTTAACTATTAAACCGACTTTGTTTTTTAGTAAACAAAACATTAAAAACACCAATTGACGCCTTTTTAACCAGTGCTGTATTGCCACGCAAAATACGTTTAACCAACGCAAACACAACCCCTGCCAATACAGATGGTAAACACCACTTATACCACTGCTTAGTAAACTTTACCCGGTTTATAATCGAATAATATTCAGCCAGGCTTGTATCTTTTTTTTGTCCGCTTTTATCAATAATTGACGTACCCTCCTTGTGATAAACGACTGCGTTGGGTTGCAAAGCGCAACTATAAGCATAGTTTTTCGCCCTTAAAAACCAATCGAGCTCCTCGTAATACAAAAAATAGTTTTCGTCCATCAACCCAACCTCATCCAAAAATTGCCTGTGCATGAATATGGACGCGCCCACTATGTAATTATCATCGCCAAAAGTAAAGCTATCATATTGGCCGTTATCAACTTCACCTTCGCCCACATGGTAGGTACTTCCCATCCAGCGGTTATATCTCCCGGCTACTGCCTGCAAGATGTTTGGCTTATAATAGAACATTAATTTGCTGCCCACAACCACACGCGGCCCCTTTGCATTGGAAAAAACGACTAACTGTTCAAGACTATCCTTAGCTATAACCGTATCATTATTTAATATCCATATTAACGAATCTTCGGCGCCGGTATGCATTATATGTTTTAACGCTAAATTGTTGGCTGCTGCAAAACCACGATTTGTTGTTTTTACCAGGATAACTTTTTCATCAGAAATAGTAGCGGCTCCCTCCGACAAATCTTTTTCAGTAATAAAAGTATGTGATACAGGTTTACTTACTAAAGGATATACTAATTGCGAATATGCCGTTTCAATATTTTCCCGGCCATTGTTCATCCAATTTAACAATTGTGTTACTGAGGTATCATCGGGAGAATTATCGACCACAAACACCTGGAAATTTGAATAGCCGGATTTTAAAATGCTTTCCAGGCATTCGATGGTATCGGTATGCCGCTTATAATTAATCAATATGATGTAAACCTTATTCATTACTCAAATCAGCTTCAATAAATAAAGTTTCGCAGGTCCAGCTGCTTAAAGATTTAAACCTGTTAAAGAACCGTTTAATAAAATGCGTATTGTTGAAACCATAATACGAAACGCTTTTAACGTTAAACCCAAATGCTTTTAACACGCGGGTTATGGAGACCACCGAATAAAAATTAGCCGGCGACCTTTTAGCCAGCTTCAACTTACCAAATTTTAAGTTATGCTTAACGAAGCCGATAATACTGCTAATGCTCCGGAGATTTGGAACAATAACAATTAGTGTTGCACCACTGTTCATCAGGCTTCTTGCTTTAATCAGGTAATCGGTAACATCTTCGCGGTAGGTAAGTGTATGGTCGAGTACAATAGTACCTGCCGTTTTTGCAATTTGGTCAAGATCATCAGCTACATTTATGGCAGTATTTATTTGAGCGAATGAGACAGATGCCGATTTATACGTGTCGCAAATAATAGTATTACTGAACTTATCTGCTAAAAAACGGGCATTTTGCACTGTTGCCACACCCGCATAGATCAGTGTATTTTCTGAGCCGTTTGGCTTATAGCTGATAAATTTATCAGCTATATCGCCCCAACTTACATGAGTGTTGTTATTTGATGAGCGTGGCTTGGCAGAACTGCCTTTTTTAATTTCGGCAGCTGTGTTTAAAACCTGCATTGCCAACGCGACAGTGGTAAGATTTAATCTTGTATATTTTAAAAGCTGCGTTGCATAATCCTCGTATTCCTGGTCACTTATAGGCTGACCGGCTTTAATTTTGGTATAAATTTCGGTAACTATCTGCTTTGGAAAGTTAAGCATCGTTTCTGCAGGACAATTTAATATGTCGGTAAAATAAGGCAGGCAGCCATTGGCAATTATTTCGTAATGGCGCATGCAATCCCAACCTTCCTTTTTAAAAGTTACGGCGAATTTTGAAGTTTGATAATCATTATAATAAGACTCCTCGGTATGATGGATGTAGGTGTTCAACCTGCCCGGATAATTTATGGCCCAGTCGCGGGTTTTAGCGGGGATCTGTTGTACTATCTTTTCTTCAGGGATGGCGAAGCTTATAGGATGTAGTCCGGGTACTTTTTCTTTTAGTTCGCGTTTAAAGTATATCCCCCTGCTTACCAGTTCCTGTTCATAAAAATCAATATCCTCGCCATCAATGAAGATTATCTCGGCTGCGCTGTAGTATTGTTCAACCAATGTAAGCAGCATTTTGCTTTTAATGATGGAGCCATATATCACCAGGTCATAATAATGTGCTCTTATATTGGCTTCAATCTGTTTGTAGGGCGGTACATTCTGCAGGTTGCTGTTTATCAGTCCGTATAGGGTAAAGCCGCGTCCATATAAAAAGTTCCGTTCATCGCCGAGCAGCGTATCATACATGTACCACATATCTGATGCCGACTCTACATCCCTGCCCATCGTGGTTTTTAAACCATGATACAGGCAGTCACTTAAATAATCCGGTTGATCACCAGGGCTTATAAACAGAATTTTCATGAGCTCAGTTATATATACAACATTTTGCCATCATTTTGCGCGCAGTGATAATTTAAGTTTGTTTGTTAAATTTTTAATAGTCGGGCCTTCCTGGAACCGCAATATAAAAATCAACATTACTTCGATGACTAGTATTAATATGAATACCAGCACACATACTACCAAATCAGAATGTATGAATGTCCGTATAAATTCGCGCCCGAAATAGCATGTCGCATTTAATAACGCAAATAAAAAGATCATTTGCGCAGCATCAGTCACCAACATTTTCCTATAATCCTTTGAACCAAAATACATAAATATAATCCCCATTATAAAATTTGTAAGTATTAATGTCATAGGAAATGTGATTAGTCCCAATGTTTTATAAAACAGTAAATTGCATGGTATTTTTATTAAGTAAGACGCGATAACGACTTTTGAAAAGAAGTAGACTCGTTTTTGGGATATGATGAGCTGGCTATAAATTATATAAAATATTACAGCAAACAGCCCTACGCCGTACCACCTGAGTATACTGCTTGTAGATGCAACTAACCCTATGCTAAATTTACCCCTTACAAGCAAAACGCGCACTAGCTCCTCGGGCAAAACAATTAACATAACAACAATAGGAAGCATTATGATTACTATAAAACGGAAGTATTTCTGTGTTTCGCCGAAAAGCTCCCCGGCTGTATTCTTTACATAATATAACGATAATATGGGTGTTAGAACAGTGGTAATAACACTCATCATTAAGCCCAGTGGCAGATCAAAGAATTTACGGGCATAATCTAAAATCGAAACGCTGCCGGTTCCCATCCGGGTTGTTAAGCTGCGCTCGATAATAGTATCGGTTTGAGAAAACAAGTAGTTAATAAACAAAGGCAACGCAAATAACAGGAATGGCTTAAGCAATTCAAAACGGGGAATTGTTAAGCGAAACCGGTATTTGAATTTATACCTAAGCTCCCGGTACAATACAATAGTTAATAATAAATAATTAATGTATGCAGATACAATTAATGAATAAATGCCAATGAACGAAGAAAGGGCAATAATAAGGATGATGTTAATGATGAGCGATATGGAGGCAAGCAGATCAGGTATAAAATACGATTTGTACGCATTTAATATGGAACTCCAGATATTAGTTATTTGCAGGAACAGGAGCGAGGGTATCAATATACGCAGCATTTTTATAAGCACCAGTTTCTCTGGCTCGGAAAACCCAGGTGCGAATAAATCCACAAGCGTTCTTGAGAATAAGAAAATACCCGAACTTACAATAATACATAGGAAAATAATTCCTGATACGAGCGAATCAGTTGCCCTATTAACCTTTTCAACTGATTCTTCTTCACGAATATGGATATATTTAGTAATGAAGGTTTCATTTAACGGGCCGAATAAAATTTGAATTATAACAGTAATTATAGATACCGCTACTATCCAGGCATCCCTTTCTGACGAGGCGCCAAAATATTTTGCTGATAGAATAAGGATTATTAGTGTAGGTAAGGCCTTTAAAACTTTTAATACACTTAAGCCGATGGTAATACCAACACTTGATTTTTTAAGATATGAACTTAGCCGTAATTTGGATTTCAAGGTTGCCTATAAATTATATAAAAAGCTTGTTTTTAACTGAATAAACGTTTGTGAAAATTATGTAACGGCAGGATCCGTTAGTCACAATCAACACATTATTTCGTTCCTCCGCCAGGTTTGCGTAATAGCGCGAGGCATGATCACATTATTTTCACAGCACTATTTAATTATCATATTATAGATTTTTGCAACCAGCAGAATAAATGCAGATGCAAAAACTCCAATAAAGAAGCCACCGATGCCTCCAGTTAATTTCTTCGTTTTACTTATTGTAAGTGGTAGCACAGGCGGATCAATTACTTGTATTAACGGTGTTTCCTGGCGGAGTGTAACTTTGGCAAGCTCAAGGTTTTGTACTATACCGCTGTAAATTGCCGAACTTGTTTGTACATCAACCTGTTTACGTTGAGAAGGTACCCTAAGGCTTTGCATAAACGGATTAGCATTTGGCGATACATCGGCAGCGGCTGCGACACCTGATATAGAACTATTTAATATGGTGCGTACACTATCCGCTTGTTTTTGCAATACCGTTACATTTTGTAATGTCTTTTTGGTTTTGGTGAGTACATAAAAGTTGTTCACCGTCTCAACCAGTTTGTCATCAAAGTTTTTGGCAAATTCCTCGTCGTTAGCGGTAACATCAACTTCAATGATGCTTAGTTTTTTATCGGGCTTTGAAACGGATAATATTTTCTTATTAAAATGTTCAACTATATCAGTAATAATACTATCCTGCTTACGGCTAAATGTGCCTGGGTCCCCGGTAAAGTTTATATTATCTATACCATCCTTGTCTTTCCATTTTTTACGCAGATTGTTAAAGCTGATATATCTTTCGATAAGTGAGGATGTTTTTCCATTAAATGAAGCATTGCTTAACAACGCTTTTTCGATCATTATACGGGATTTGTACAATTCCAGTATATTATCCCCGACAAACAACCCACCGCCACTGCCACCACCTAAGTCGACACCTGCCAGTGAAGCAAGGCCTGCATATTGGCCTAAACTGCTATGGGTATTCTCGTCATCAAGTACAAATGTATATTTAGCTGTATATAACGGCTTGTTGAAAGTGGCATATAAAACACCCAACAATGCACCGGCAATGCCAAAGCACAAAATGATCAGCCATTTACTCCGCAGGTACTTGCCCGATTTCCTGATATTTAAGAAAACATCTTTAATGGAAATTTCATCGGTATTTTTCCTGCTTTCATCTTTTTCGTCCTGTATCATAAATTATGGCTGCTGATACTACTTATTCAAACTGATTATACCCAAAATAACGGCTGCAATAGATGCAAGGCCCGATGTTATCCCAACAACTTCGGTAGCCGATAAAGGATGGCGCGGCGGATGTTTAGGTACATAGATCTCGCTGCCGGGCTTGACCTCCGGATGGGTATTAAAGAAAAGAAATTTGCCCGTTCCTCTTACCGTACCATTTGGATACACAATATATGCGCCTCTTTTTAATGCGTTTGGCGAGAAGCCGCCTGCATTCAGTACATATTGCCTGAATGATTTACCTCTTGAATACACCACTGCGCTCGGGTACAGCACTTCGCCGTTTACGCGCACAATCTGCTCTTCTTTAGGTATACGGATAATATCGCCATCTTCCATGATGAGATCACTGTTTACTCCAGGCTTTTTCAGTATTTCCACCAGGTCAATGCCCACGTAATTGTTACGCATCTGTTCCTCTTCTGTATTTGTTGAATCGCTGTAGGATTGTTTTACCCGTTTCACCCTGGCGGCCTGTTCCTGTAATACAGCTGCTGTATCGGTTTTATTTTTATTTATGCCTAAAATAGCAATGTTATCGCGTCGCAACGTACCTCCTTCAGCATCGGCAGACGCGGTAAGTCCCCCTGCCCGGGCTATAATATCTGATATGCGCTCGTTCTTTTTCTGGATAGCATAATAACCGGGGTAAACCACCTCGCCTTCAACCTTTACGGTGCGCTGTACCTCGTAACCCGGCAGTGTATAAACTGAAATAATATCATACGGCTTCAATTTAAAATCGGTTTGTATATTTTGCAGTTTTGGGTCAACATCAACGGTGTAAACCTGAGCCACTAAACTGCTTTTTGACTTCGGGTCGCTGTTGCTCACGCGCCTTGCTACTTCAATCCGGTTAGGGCTTCCTCCCTGTACAAAGCCACCAGCTTTTATGATCAGGTCCTGTACGCTCATGCTATCCGCATAAGCATATTCGCCCGATTGGCGTACATCGCCTTTTATGCTTACGGTATACTTATCCCGAAGGTCGAAAATAGATGATATGTTAACCACATCCTCACGCTGCAATGGAATATCAGCCGAAGGGTTGTTCATCACATCCTTAACGTCAAAAGATAACTGCTGCGTGGTATTGTCAGATTCAAGCCTGGTAATACTTCCGCGGCCGGTAAAGGCATCTTCTTTAAGACCTGCTGCTTTTTTGATCAACCCCGATAATGTAAGTCCTTTGTCCAGTTCATATTGCCCCGGTCTGAAAACGGCGCCGTTAATAGTTACACGGTTCTCGTAGCGGTCCAATATTCTTGAAACTGTATAGATATCGCCGCGCAGCGGTATGTAATTTTTAAAATCATTTTCCGAAACATCGGTTATGCGGCGTTGCTGATCGCTGATCTGCGACACTTTAACCAAAGCGGTATAAGCCTCATTACTAAAGCCGCCGGCAAAGCGTATCACATCCTGCAGGGTTTCGCCCGGTAACACCTCGAACAATGCGGGGGTTTTTACTTCGCCCTTCATATCAACGCGCACACGATAAGTAGGCACGCGTATAATATCCTGGTCCTGCAGGGCGATATTATTGCTTTGGTCGCCTTTTAGCAAGAAGTCATAAATATCCAGGCGCCTGATGATGCGGTTATCCCTGATCACTTCTATCTGCCTGAACGAGCCATTCTCATTCGGGCCGCCAGCTGCGTAAAGCGCATTAAACACTGTAGCAAGCGACGGCAATGTATATGAACCCGGCCTTTGCAACTGCCCTACCATTATAACCTTAATACTGCGGATATTGCCTAATGCCACCTGTACACTGGTGCCATGGCCTACAGCATAATTACCTGCAGCCAGCTTACCTTTAATTATTGAAGTAGCCTGCTCGATGGTTTTACCGGCTACGTTTATTACGCCGATGCCCGGTATATTTATATTGCCTTCAGGAGATACGTCAAGTTTCCAGTTTACCTGCGAGTTACCGTATACACTGATATTTAGCTGGTCATGCGGGCCTAGTATATAGTTAACCGGTGTGGCGATGTTTAAATTAGGCTCGAAAGTGAGATTGTTGTTACGAAAGAGATCAGCGCCAAATATATGCGGAGTAATAGCGCTCAGCGCGCCGGATGTATCCCTGCGGTTAGCCTGGTTATTACCAGTATCTGATTTAAAATTAAGCCTCCGCGGCGATTGTGCCGTACTATCGCTATTATTATTGCTATTCGCTGAACTGCGTATGTTGGATATCCTTTTTGCAAGCAGGTCACCCTGTTCGGTTGGTAAGCCACGGCCTTCTGCTTGTTGCACTATCTGACTGTCGCTTAATCCCGCAGTTTGTGCCTGTTGCATCAATTGCCGGATCTGCGCGTCGCTCAGCGCGTTTACATCAACCGATGATAAGTTTTGGGGTAATGTTTGTGCCTGGGCTTTGTTAATCGGTAAGAAGCCGGTAATTACGATAAGGAAAGAAAATATAATAAGGTAAAAGTATCGCATATCGAG
>JABDAU010000031.1 GCA_013289045.1 Bacteroidota bacterium
CCTTAATTGACGACCCGATGCCTTATGCATTAAAGAAAGGCGGCAAGTTTAAAAACCTGGCTGAAGATGTAATTGCAATGCGTAAAGAGGGGAAATTTGTAAAGCAGGAACGCAGTAACTTTAAGTTGAAAGAAGAAATAGCCGACTTTCCGGTATGGGGTTTGGAAAATATTGAAGTGGGTGCTTTAGCACAAATGCGTACCGCCGTGCAGTTACCTATTGCTCTTGCCGGGGCTTTAATGCCTGACGCGCACCAGGGTTACGGTTTGCCTATTGGCGGCGTGTTGGCTACTACGGCCAATACCATTATCCCCTTTGCGGTGGGTGTAGATATTGCCTGCCGTATGTGCTTAAGCATCTTTGATTTGCCTGCGGAAGCAATTGATACGGAAACTGATAAGTTGAAAAATATATTGATTGATAACACCTACTTTGGGATGGGTTGTACCACCAAATCGTACTTTGATAGTTCGTTGTTTGATAGCAAGACCTGGGGCGAAACCAAATTGATCCGTACGTTGAAGGATAAGGCTTACGCGCAATTGGGTACCAGCGGTACCGGCAACCACTTTGTGGAATGGGGCGAACTGGACATTGCCGAAGGCGCTTTGGCCGAGATCCCGGCCGGCAAGTATTTGGCTTTGCTTTCGCACTCCGGCTCACGTGGGTTTGGGGGTAGCGTGGCCGACTATTACAGCCGTATAGCCATGACCAAAACCAAGCTGCCTGCCGAAGCCAGGCATTTGGCCTGGTTAGATCTGGATAAGGACGAAGGGCAGGAATACTGGATTGCCATGAACCTGGCCGGCGAATATGCCAGCGCCAACCACCACGAAATCCATAACAAAATTGCCCGTGCGTTGGGTGTTAAACATATCAGCATGATTGAGAACCACCATAACTTTGCCTGGAAAGAGCAACTGGCCGATGGTACTGAAGTAATGGTACACCGTAAAGGCGCAACCCCGGCCGGCGAGGGTGTGTTAGGCATTATCCCCGGCAGCATGAGTACGCCCGGCTTTTTAGTCCGTGGCAAAGGCGATGCAGCCAGCATTAACTCTGCCAGCCACGGCGCGGGCAGGGCCATGAGCCGTAGCGCGGCCTTTAAAACCTTGGACAGAGCTTTGATTGCTGCTAATTTGGTTAACAAACGCATTACCCTGATAGGCAGCGATATGGACGAAGCGCCAATGGCCTACAAAGACATACATACCGTTATGGCCGCGCAGCATGATCTGGTGGAAGTGTTGGCTAAGTTTGAGCCGAGGATTGTGAGGATGGCGGATGCGAGGGAAAAGCCGGAGGATTAGCGCCCGGCTTACTTTTGCCACCACGTCATTGGGACCGATGCCATCCTCGGAAGCCGAAGAAGAACCGGAGGATTGGGATTGACATATGTATTTCGTCAGCCATGAGCATGATTTCAATAAACACTTATTTAGGTATATTTAATTTTTATTGGCACTTAATAATAGACAAATGAAACTTGAGATAGTAAAAGTAGAATATCCGATATCTTCAGAAGAAATTTCTTTTTTAAATAAGGAATTAATTAATGTAAGAGAAGAGGTTGAAGATAATCCTTATATTAAAGAGGCTATTAAAGTTCTTTCTGCTGGTGGATGCGTTGAATTATATGACGTCAATCGGCTGGGAATATGTCGAAAGCCTTTTCTTAGAGGAAGCGGGAGGTACGACAATGGGGCCTGTGAGATATTTAATGAAATACACGTATAACCAGTAATTCCCATGCCCGTTAATCGCAACGCCCTTATCCGCTACCGCACCATTGACCAATGCCTGCAAAACCGTTTTAAGAAATGGACGCTGGATGATTTGATAGCTGCTTGCGGTGATGCCATTTACGAATACCAGGGGATTGATAGCGGTGTCAGCAGGAGAACTGTGCAGGCTGATATGGAAATGATGCGCAGCAACAAGTTGGGCTACGAAGCACCCATTGTTGTCGTTGATAAAAAGTATTATACCTATAGCGATAAAAATTATAGTATTACCAATAGCCCGCTAAACCAGCAGGATATGCAGGTGCTGAGCGAAGTATCTAGTTTATTAAAGCAGTTTAAGGGCTTTAATCATTTTACCGACCTTAATGAAATGGTGAGTAAACTGGAAGACAAGATCTATTCGCAGAAAACACAAAGTGCCCCGGTAATTGATTTTGAGAAGAACGACAACCTGAAAGGGCTGGAATGGATTGAGGTGATCCGCAAAGCTATTGTGGCTAAGAAAACTATTTGTATTACCTATCAATCCTTCAAAGCCAGGGAAGCCAGTACGTTTTGCTTTAGTGGATACTTGCTTAAAGAGTACCGCAACCGTTGGTTTGTATTAGGGATGCAGCACAAGCGCAATGCCCATATTATGAATTTAGCTTTAGACAGGATACAAACCGTAGAAGAACATGAAGAGCCTTACAGGGAGAACAGAATACTCGACCTGGCAACTTATTATAATGATTGCATTGGGGTAACTAAATCTCCGGGTCAGCGCGATTGTGAGGTGATATTTTGGATAGATGCAGCTAACGCGCCTTACGTGGTGACCAAACCTCTGCACCATACGCAAAAATTGTTGAGCGAAGATGCAACAGGAAAAATATTTAGCATCAGGGTGATATTGAATTTTGAGTTGGAACGGGAATTATTGGGCTTTGGCGCTAAGATGAGAGTGCTGGGGCCAAGGGTACTGGTAAAACAGATGAAAGCTCAGTTGGCTAAAACAATAGAGAATTACAGCAAGGACAGTATAACGCCATCTGCTATTACCCTAACTTTGAATGAAACAATGAAAGAAAAAGATATAACAAGTATCAGCAAATTTTTAAGCCTGGTACTAAGACATCAGCCGCAATTGATTGGTATTGAACTGGACGAGCAAGGCTGGGTAAATGTTGATGAATTACTAAGACAAGCTAATGCGAATGGCCATAATTTAGATCTAGAACTATTAAATCACGTAGTTGAAACCAATAGTAAAAAACGCTTTGCCTTTGATGAAAGCAGACAGAAGATCCGCGCCAGTCAAGGGCATTCAGTTGAAGTTGAACTAGGTTACCAGGCACAAATGCCGCCGGAAATGCTTTATCACGGAACTGGCGAAAAGTCGGTGGATGCTATTCAGCAAAGCGGTCTTGAAAAACGGAGCCGTCAACATGTACATTTAAGCCGGGATATAGAAACGGCCATACAGGTTGGCAGCAGGCACGGCAAACCGGCAGTATTTAAGGTGGAAGCCAACGAAATGCATAGAAATGGATATGTATTCTACCTGTCTGACAATAAGGTTTGGCTTACTGATACCGTGCCCACCCGGTTTTTGAAATTGGTGGAATAAATAAAAAAGCCTTCAAATGAATAGGGATAAGATCAGACCAGAATGGATACCTTCGGGATACAAGGAAATTGCTAAAACAGAGCAGATGGATAACGCCAACAGAGACAAGAAGAAATTTAACTTAAATATCTGTAAAGATATCTTATTCGGCCTGGCTATTGGCGACGCATTAGGTGTGCCTGTCGAATTTAAAAGCAGAGAGGAAATAAGCAGGCACCCGGTGACGGACATGATTGGCTATGGTATGCACAACAAACCAGCAGGAACATTTTCCGACGATAGTTCTTTAGCCTTTTGCCTGGCTGAAGCCATTGCTTCAGGGTTTACTTTAGAAAGCACAGGGCGTAATTTTATCAATTGGCGGTATGATAATTATTGGACTGCAGATAACGACGTTTTTGATATTGGGATGACAACACAACGTGCTATTGACAGACTGGTAAAAGGAACACCGCCCCAGCATGCTGGAGACTTTGAGGAAGAAAGTAATGGTAACGGCTCATTAATGCGCATATTACCTTTGTTGGTCTATATCAGGGATAAGCCGGTAGATAAGCGTTATCAATTAATCAAACAAGTTTCGTCTATGACTCATGGCCATGCCCGTTCAGTCATTGCCTGTTTTTATTATCTTGAATTTGCTTTGGGGCTATTAAATGGGGTGGACAAGTTTGATATTTATCATAACCTGCAAAAAGATATAGCGGAGTATTTGAGATCGATAAATATGGGTAGGGACGAAACGAGTTTATTTGACCGGTTGCTAATCGACAGGATAGATATGATACCCGAAAATCAAATTCGCAGCAGCGGGTATGTTTTACATACATTGGAAGCTAGTATTTGGTGCCTGCTCAATACAGATAATTATAAAGATGCTGTTTTAAAAGCCGTTAATTTAGGGCAAGATACAGATACAACAGGTGCCGTAACTGGCGGCCTTGCCGGATTGTTATATGGTTATGAAAGCATTCCCGAACATTGGTTAAATCAACTCGCCCGCAAAGATGATGTTGAAGATCTTGCGGTGAGAATGTTTAGGGCCGTTTAACAACTGAAATTATATTACCTCGCAAATCAGATCCGCTAAACTTCTCACTTCTACAAACTCATCGTTTATAAATTGCGTATTCACATGCGAGTCGGTACAGATCAGCTTCTTAATTAATCCGCTATCTTTTAGTTTGTTGATGCCGTCGTTTACAAACAAACCGTGGGTGGTAATTACATAAATATCGCCGGCACCAGCATTTTTATAGGTTTTGGCCGCGTTAATGATGCTGCCACCCGAGCGGATCATGTCATCATAAATAATAACAGTTTTGCCATCTACATCTGCATTTATGGCGCTTACCTCGGTATGGTCGTCTTTTAGGCGGCGCTTCAGGATAAAGGCGGCGTTTACTCCCAGATCATTAGCTAATGACTCTACCCATTTAGCACGTCCCGCATCGGTGCTGGCCATTACAAAATTATCGCCGCCGTATTCAAGGGCTGCTTTTATCACAATATCCTTGCAGTATACATGTACTGGGTACAAATCATGCTCAAAGTAATACTGGATACCTTCAGAATGCAGATCAAACAACAAAACTTTGTTCCCCCGGTTTGATTTTGGAATAGCCGACAGCAAACGGGCCCGGGTTTTAGCAGTCACAATTTCGCCGCTCAACACAGCGCGCTCCATGGTAGAGTAGCCAAAGTATGGGATAACCAGCGTTAATGAATTTACCCCGTAGCTTACCAGTGATGAGGCCAGATCATAAAGCTCCAGAGTAGCGGCATCGTTTACGGTGCCGCCAATCAATATTGCGTTCCTGTTTTCTATTGGCGAGATGATCCGCTGGTAGCGTTCACCATCGGTAAAATGACTTACTTCCAGTTCACCTTTTTCAAAGTCGCCGCAGGCTAATATCTTTTCGGCCAGGTATTCGTAGCCTTTTATGGCAAATAATATTTTCTTCATCTTGTTGATTTATTTATAATGAGTTTTGATACTTCCGAAACCGCCTGCTCAAACCTGCTTTGCCAGCTTCCGGATATTCCCACAAATTCAATTTGATGATCCGCCAGGATCTCCCGGTGAGATTGGTCCAGTAAATCCCTGTCGGTTTTGTTTAACCTGGTGCCATCTTGATAATAAGGGGCATCGTTATTCAAATAGAGATACAAATCGGCTTTGTTGGTATTGTAAATATGTTCGTTAACCGGCAGTTCAATATCAAAAGTAAATCTGGCGTACGATTTTGTAATATGAATATCGGTATCAATAATTACTAAAGGGCTATCGCCGCACACGGCTTCATTTATTTTTTTAGCATGTTCATTTGCAACTGATAGCAAGTCGTCAAATGAAAAATCGGTTGAATCCGGGATTAAATCCCTGCCGACTTCAGCTACCATACTGCAATTATAATAGCTCGCAAGTTGTTCGGTTAAGGTGGTTTTCCCGGTAGATTCGGTCCCAAGGATGACAACCTTAACCGCGAAATAGGGCTTAACCGCCGCAGGCAAATAGTGCCAGTTTGCGAATAAGTTATTCCTGATTGCAGTGGCGGAAACGGGGTGAATATCTTTCTCTAAATTGAAGGGAATATGTTTTATACCCATAAATCCGGCAACAAGATCGCCGTACGGTTCCGATGTGATCAGCAGGTTATACCCAGGATAATGCTTTCTAAACTCTGTCGCCCAAATTTCAGAAACGCTTAAAGATGTTTGAGAAGTATTGGGTAAAAGCCGGTTATCATACCGGAGTATTTTCACCTCCATGTTGCTTGTATTTTCAAAAGTAGCTTCAATCCAGTCTTTTCTTACTTCGCCGGGAATATGCTCCTGGTTGTCACAGCAAACCAATACCGATAAAAAATCACAATTGTTTAGTGCAAAGCTGATCATGGCTTCGTGTCCTTTGTGAAAAGGCAAGTACTTCCCAAATAAAAATGCCTTAGTCATTAACCAATTGTTTTTTCCAGTGATACAAGCCGTATGATGCTAATCCGAGAAAAATCAAATACTCAAGCGACAGGAAGTAAACGCCTTTTTTGAAGTATAGTATGATACAAATAGCATCTACCAATATCCACAAATGCCAGTTTTCAATTTTCTTTTTGGCAAGTAAGACCGTGGCGACAATGCTCAAAACCATCACGAAAGAGTCGGTAAAGGGATAAGCTGCTGCAACTTTAAAATAATTGGGCAGGTACAGGTGAATATTTTTGATGAGTAGGCCGCTTAATAATGACCCTGCTATAATAATGATGGTGATTAGCCAGCGTGCTTTTGTGCTGATAACGGCAATCTTGTTTTCAACCGTCGAAGTATTCCAGTTGTACCAACCATAAATGGTAACGATAAAGAAATATACCTGTAAAAACATATCGGCATAAAGGTGTACCTGGAAGAATAAAATAAACAGAAAAACCTCATTGACGATGCCGGTGCTCCAGGTTAAAATATTAGCCTTTGAGGCATAATATACAGAGATCAACCCAAACACTGTGCCTATTAATTCAACATAACTGATAGGATAACTTATAATGGAAAAAGCGGTATTTTCAATATCAAAAAAATGCATCAGAAAGTATATTTTACTGAAGTGTAAAAATTTGTAGGCGATTGAACAAAGTATTTTTTTGTACCATCAGTGTCCACATAACCATTATTAAAGTATTTGGTGTCGGTAATATTGTAAACGAAAATAGCAAATTGAATATGTTTGACATCATATTGAGTCCTTGCATTAAAAATTACGTACTGATTGACCCTGGCGGTATTGGCAAAATCAATAAACGAACTGCTTTGGTATCGGCCCGACAAACCTATTAAAAACGATTTGCTAGTATACGTTATTTCCTGGTTAATGATAACCGGCGGCGTTACTATCGGTGAGAAGGACTCGTTCTGTTCTTTAATGCGGTTGTAGCTGTATGCTGAATTATTAATTAGGTTCAGTTTATCGGTAAGTTTGTAGTTAAGGCTCAGTTCCGCCCCGGTTCTGATACTGCTGTTTACTTCGCTGGTGAGGGGCAAGCCGTTGGGCCCTAACTGGCCATTCAACACAATCTCATTTTTAAAGCTCATGTAGTAAAAATTGAGGTTCAGGTTCAGCTTTCCTGCCCGGTGCCGGAAGCCCAGCTCCTGGTCCACCAAATATTCAGGCGACTTAATGGCGATAATGGCACGGCCTGCACTGTCGGCCAGTAAGTTATCCGAACCGCCAAACATATCGTTACGCGTCGGTTCTTTGCCGGTTCTGCCAATACTATAATATAGGTTAAAGTTATTGCCTGCCAGGAAGCTCGCGCCTGCTTTGGGATTGAGAAAAAACCAGTCTATTCTATTTAGGGGCACATCGCCATGATAATCAAACGTGGCATAACGCGCCTGGACATCGGCAAAAAGAGTTAGCTGACCTATGGTATAATCGGCCTTACTAAAAACACTGAATTCATCTTTATAACCAGTGTTTTCATACAACTGACCAACGGTATTTAAACTGCCGATATGCCTTCTGTCGTATATACTGCCATTGATACCGGTTGTCCAGTTAAATGATCCTTTGGAGTAAGTGTAATTGCTGAAAAGACCGATAAGGTTGGACAGGAAAGCATAGTTATACAATTCGTTGGTTGTTGGTAAGCCTAAATAGGCATTCTCGTTATACCCATAATGGCCGTTAAGATAGGTGTAGTAAACACTGGTTTGCAGGCTTGATGTGCTGTTAGGATGCCATACATGTTGAAGCTGTACCAGCAATTGGGTAAAATTATCTCTTTCGTTGCTATCCAGGTTTGTTCGTGGATCTTTTTCAATTAATGCTTCGGGTACGCCCAGCCAGGCCAGCTGATTTTGCTGATGACCAACTAAAACATTCATTTTAAAGACCGATTTATCATAAATTAAATCGCCACCCATAAAAACTGATTGCGAATTATTGGAAGAGTGGTATTTATACCCGTCGGAATAAATTTGAGAGGCTCTCACGTAAAATGCCTTTTTATTTTTTACCCCGCTGTTATATTCAGCGAATACCCTGTGGCTGTTAAAGGAGCCGTAGCCAAAGCCAACGGTGGTATAGGTAGAATCGAAAAGATTGGGGGAAAACAATTGGACGCTGCCAGCATAGCTGCCCACGCCGTTTTTAGTGGTGCCGATGCCGCGCTGAATTTGAATTTTACTTACCGAATTCATAATATCCGGATAGTTAGAAAAATAAGCACCCTGGTCCTCGGGTTCATTTAGTGGCACGCCATCTAATGATATGTTGATGCGGGTCTGATCTATTCCCCTCATCCTGAAATAGGAATAGCCCTGCGTACTTCCCGCGTCAGAATACACGGTGATGGATGGCGTTTGCGCGAGCAAATAGGAAGGCTCCTGCCCTGTTGATTTGGCCTGTAGCTCTTTACCGCTTATATTCTGAAAAGTAACGGGTGTTAACTTATCGGCCTGGTAGGTAACTACCACTTCTTTTATAACATGGGTAGTGTCTTTTAAATGTGCTGTATCTGGTTTTGGCGCAACCTGCGCCTTCAGGCCTGCCGATGCAAATAGGAAAATGATAAAGGAGGTGTTCTTTTTTAACATAACCGTTAGGCCTTATTATTTGTATTGGCTTTTACCTGCTCAAAAGTAATAGGATTAATGATATTGCCATTTTCAAACACGGTGTGCAGTTCATCAGCTAAGTCGGGGTTATCCTGCTGATTTACAGTTTTAAATAGGCCATTTATTTTCACCAGTTTTAAACGACCGGCTTTGCTCTTTTTAAAGCTCGGGGTAATGTTGCCCCGGGCATCCATCTCGGTTGGGTTTTTCTTTACTGCTACTTCCTGGCCATTAATAACCGCGTTGCTGCATTTTAAGGCAAATTTTTGTGTGTCGCGGTCAACCTTTTGCAGTAAGGCTCCGCCCATACCCAGCACCAGGTTTTCGGCGCTGATGCCATTTGCTTTTAAGGCGTTGTAGATGTTAATGATCTCGGCATAGTTTACGCCATCGCCTTGTATCACCCTTACCTGTGGCGGTAATACTTTGTAGCCCTTGGCATTGGTGGTAAAACCAAAGGTTTCAAACAATATCCCGAATATTTCAAGCAGCGTCATAATCGGGTCGCCGCTATCAGGACGGATTACGAGGGTGCCTTCGCGGTTTAATATTTCATCCCGCAATTCGGTTCCCCAGTATTCTTTGCAGGCTTTAAAAATGTTAAAGCTATCAGATACACAGGCAATGGCACCGGTTGGGAAACTACGCAGCACGTGCCTGAAAATTTCCAACTCTCCATCGCGGCCTAATAAAGTGCAAATACTGTGTTCCGTTGCCGGAATGCTTAAGCCATAAACCTTTTGAGCATCGTAATAATTAATAGCCATGCCGCTGCCTGCTAAATTATCGCTGCCGCTGAAATTTATTAAATGTGCAGCACCACCAATTTTGGCACTCTCCACACTGCTCACACTACGGAAGCCAAAATCGTTCAGCACAAAATCAATCCCCGCTTCGGCACCTTCAGTTGCTGTTTCATTATAGAATTGAGTAACAACTTTCCTGATCTGGTTGCTTAATGTTGCTACCGTACAAGGGTACCATACCTGCATCAGCAGGGTTTCTAAAAAGTTGGTTAGCCAGTAGCATTCGGGGTCGGTGTTTTCAACGGTCATTAACACGTTGCTGGTCGGTACAGCGGTACCCTCGGCAACAGCTTTTATTTTTACGGGCAGGTGGCCATTGTACTTATCCAGGATGTATTGAAATTTAGATTTATCAAACACATCATCACGGCTAAACACCTGTTGTAAAAATCCATCTGCTTCGTCCAGATCCTGCTGTGTGAAAGCCGGGCCCTGCAGGTATTCTTTCAGAAAATATTGCAGACCGAAGAATATGGTTTCATCAAACATGCCGCCGCGGCTTTCCAGGTAACTGTAGATCTGCGTAGTGCCGGGATAGTAAAATTTATGGTGTGCATATTTATAGGCATCAGCCAATAGGATCAAATTTTCGCGTTTCATGGTGTTAGCTTTTAAGGTATTTGGTAATAATAAAGTTGAACATTTCCAGGTGCTCGTCGCTAATAGTTCCGTTGTCGATCATCTGTGGAAGATCGGTTAGTTTAAACCAGTCAAGGTCGATAATGTCATCCTGGGCAGCAGGTGAACCGGTGACATAGTCGCAGCTGAACAATAGGGTGATGATCTTATCAGCCTCATTGCGATAACGCCAATCGTTTATTTTGCGTGATGTCTCGTAAGTCATTTCGCTGATCTCGATTTCTCCGCATTCTTCCGTTAACTCGCGTTTGGCAGCGGCTTCATAGCTTTCATCTTCAGGGTCGGCAAAACCGCCCACGAAGCGCCATTTATTGTTGGTTGCTTTTTTGCCCAGCAGTATTTCTGTGCGGTTATTTTTAAAACAGGCTACATCAACGGTCGGATAAACCTTGGTATATTGATTATAATAAGCATACAAAATCCCCGCTCGGAAATCATTAGAGTCGAACACCTTATCGGCATATTGTTTTCGTAACTCGGTAGCATTATAATCGCCGTGTTCAGGCAATTCAATAGTTTCAAACCTTCCGGCATAATATGGAATAAAACTATCCCGGCTACCGTAGAGGCAAAAATGCTCGTTAGGGAAAACGCCTTTCAGCAAGTTATCAATACTATCCGACCATGTTTTATCACTTGGATGGTCGCTTACCGGCAAAACAATTACTTCAGGATAATCTTTTTTGATCATCTTTTCACGGGTATAGTAATCGTAGGGGTTTTTGCGGCTGCCGACCAAAGGACTTACACCTAATAAGATGATCAATTTAGCGTGGCTTTCTTTAACCATGCTAATCAATTGCTTGTGCCCTTCATGCAGATAAGGGGTCTGAAAGCGGGCGATAATAACTGCTGTTTTCATTATTAATTTGCGTTAATTATACGCAAATATAAATATGCGTTTTAAATACACAAATTATTTTTTCATTTATTTTAATTTTCAATGATTTATATCTCGAAGTTGATACCTTCTTTTTGCAGATGAAAGTATTTTTGTTTGTTAAAGCGGAAAAGGTTACCAGGGCGGCCTGCGCCATCAAGCGCTTGTTTTTCGGCTGTTTCTTCCAGGAAACCAAATTTGATGACCTTCTTTTTAAAGTTGCGGCGATCGATGGGGCGATCCAGCACAGCCATATATAGTTTTTCCAATTCAGAGAAAGGGAATTTTTCTTCCAGTAACTCAAACCCCACTGGCTGATACAGCATTTTGTTTTTCAGACGCTCATGCGCTGCAGTTAGAATCCCTTTATGGTCAAAAGCCAGTTGGGGTAGTTTTTTAATATTGAACCAGGCCACATCGGCAGCATCGGTGTCGGCATACAGTTCAAAGGCATCAGGCTTAACCAGGCCGTAATAAGTGATGGATATCACCCGGTTACGTGGATCACGACCAGGCTTACCAAAGCTATACAACTGCTCTAAATAATTAATGTTAACGCCGGTTTCTTCTTTTAGTTCGCGCTGAACGGCTTCTTCCAATGATTCTGCATCGCCAACCAAACCGCCGGGCAGGGCCCAGCTATCTTTAAAGGGTTGAATGTTACGTTTGATCAATAGCACAGACAATCCTTCTCTGGAGGTGTATCCGAATACTACGGCATCAACAGCTACTTTAATATTTTGCATGGCGGGCATGTTACAAAGTTAAAGTTATTTTACTGATGAGAAATCAATTAAAAGCTGTGTTAGCTTATTGCGGTATCTCCTGCTCATTGCCGGATAGGCGGGTAAATAAACAAGGTTCTCTAATGTCAGTTCTTCAGAGTCGGGAATAGTATTCAGTTTATCTAGCTTGATTAAACTGGAAGCTTTTTGCGAGGCATCGAAACCTTTACTACGCAAGTAATTGATCAGTCGATCCGGGTCATTGGTTTCTACAGGCATCACCCAATAAGTGTGCATCTTATTTTTAAAGCCAATTTTATAAGCATCCGGGATATTCGTTAAAATATCATTGGCTAATTGTATCCTTGAAGTGATACACTGCTGATCGACATTGTTCAGTTTGCTTTGGAGAAGTTTTTGATTTGGCGCACAAGGCCGATAACGGATTTGTTTAAAAATGTCATCCCCAGGGAAGCCTTTTGTAAAGCCATCCAGTACCTCTTCAAAATCCTTTCCCATAGCCATTACCAGATTATAAAATCCGGTATAAATGGTTTTATGGGTGAGCAGCTTTACAAAGGCTACTTTAAATAGTTTTTTAAAATAGCCCTTAATATCCTGTTGTGGGTATTGCCCGTTCCGCGCAGTAACCTCGGCATACAAAGCGTCATCTTTTATTTTGATTATTGAACCCCTGACGGCAGTATTGGTTTTAATAAAGCCAAAGCTAAACATTACTACATCCGAGGCTGAATTTCCGTTATAAATATTACCGGCATAAGCCTGGGCGCAATCCTCAAATATCACCAAATTGTGCTTTTGAGCTATAGCAATTAGCCCATCGGTTTCCATTATCCCACCGAAAAGATGGGTTATCAATATGGCTTTGGTGGTGGGTGTAATGGCGGCCTCCACCGAAGCAGGTGATATATTTAAGGTGTGCTTATTAACAGGGATGGGTACGGGTGTTAAGTTATGGCCGGTAATAATGTTAAACATATCCGGTATATTAATATTAGTCACCAAAACCCCGGAGCCAGGTGGGAAATTCAAAGCGCTTAGCACCAGATCAAAACCTGTACGTACCGAAAGGCAGATCAGTTTGTTGTTATGTTGATCAACGGTGGGCTTTTGAAATTTAAAGCGATCGGTAAGGCAATAGTAAATCCCTGAAACCAGGTCTTTATAGCTGATATATAATTTACCTCTGGGTATCATGTTGCATTTTATATAAACTGCTATAATTATAATTGAAAGTTATGATATATTAGCGTATTGCCAAGACCATTTATGCGCCTGAAACAAAAGCTACCTGTAACCTATCTGCTATTTACTTTTAACGGCCGCTTATCAAAAGGTGCTTTTTGGTTGGCTTCCCTGTTTTACTGGTGTACTTTTTATGTGTTATATAACCTATTGCTATTCAGTATAAGCGAACAAGCTACGTTTATATTATATCCATTATTATTCTGGATCATTACGGCCACTTCCATCAAGCGTCTGCATGATCAGGGCTATTCGGGCTACTGGCTGCTTACTGTTTTAATACCGGTGCTTGGGCCGTTGTGGCTGTTCTGGCGATTGGGGTTCAAGAAAGGGAATTATACAGCAAACCAATACGGCTCGGTACCCGGGTCAGCGCCTGATTATCTTAAAAACGATGAGGGCAAAGAAATCCCGCACCTTAAAACCGATGAACGTATTATTGATGATGTAACCCGGCTTAACCCGGTATTAGTTGCTAAAATAGTGCGACCAGGTTCTGTTGATGAGGTCAGCGAAATTGTGAAAAATACTGCCGGAGCCATCTCCGTAGGTGGAGGACGTTTCAGCATGGGTGGGCAAACTGCCAGTCCGCATAGTGTGCATATTGACATGCGTGGGATGAACAAGGTACTGGAATTTTCGGCAGAAAATAAACTGATCAAAGTGCAGACCGGCATCCGCTGGTGCGATATTCAACAGTATATTGACGAACATGATCTAAGCATTAAAATAATGCAAACCTATGCCAACTTCACTGTTGGAGGGGCATTGAGTGTTAATGCCCACGGACGATACATGGGCATGGGGCCGGTAGTTTTATCCGTGTGTTCAATTGATGTAGTATTGGCCGATGGTTCATTGGTACATGCTACGCGCATAGAAAATCAGGAGATATTTTTTGGTGCGATAGGGGGCTATAATGGCATCGGAATTATTGTTCAGGCTGAGCTGGAACTAGCCGATAATCTCGCCATCAAGCGCATTGATAAAAAAATGAAGGTGGAAGAGTATAAGGATTACTTCTTTAAGACCATCCGCGATAACCCAAAGGTAGTTTTTCATAATGGCGATATCTACCCACCTAAATACAAACGATTACGTGCCGTAAGCTGGATAGAAACCAATGAAAAGCCAACTGTTAAAACCCGGTTAATGCCACTGAAAGAATCATATCCGCTTGAAAGATATTTTCTGTGGGCATTTACAGAAAGGCCGTTGGGCAAACCCTACCGGGAATTTGTGATTGACCCTTTACTATTTAGGGGCAAAAAGATCCACTGGCGAAACTACGAAGCCGGTTATGATGTTGCCGAACTGGAGCCTAAATCACGAATCAACAGCACTTATGTTTTATTGGAATATTTTGTTCCTGTGGATAGCTTTGAGGAATTTGAACATACCATGGCCGAAATATTTATCCGTTTTAATGTGAACGTGCTTAATGTTTCTATCCGCCACGCGAAAGCCGATCCTGGCACTTACCTGGCCTGGGCGCGTGAAGAAGTATTTGCCTTTGTAGTTTATTATAAACAGCGTACCGACGCCGCATCAAAACACGCGGTAGCTGTATGGACACGTGAATTGGCCGATGCTGTTGCTGCCGTAAATGGCGCATACTATTTACCTTACCAAGTACACCCAACAGCGGTACAGTTTCATAAGGCATATCCCAACGCACAAAAATTATTTGATCTGAAAGCTAGGCTTGACCCTGACTATAAATTCAGGAACATATTTTGGGATACCTACTATCAACCATTAAAACCACAAAACAATGGCTAATACATCCGAATTTAAAGCAGTATTTAACGACACCAAATGGAGCGACGATTTTTACCGCTTTTTGCAGGTGATATTTCATTTATATCCTGAAGATAAATTTCATCAGCTGATAAAAGAAGAAACTGCTACAGGTAAAACCGATGAGGAGATCTATAAATCAGTACAAAGCAAGCTGAAAAACATTAAGCCATTTTTATCGGAGTTAACCTATGCCTTACCTGCACTTAAAAAGCAGAAAAAAGAGATAGTTAGGCAAACGCTGGAATTATTGGGTGGGATAAAACAGATCAACGGCTATGCTGAGATCGGCTCTACAGGCCGTTATGTTGGTCAGCTAAGAAAAGAAGCAAAGGTTACCGGATCGATATATTTGATAAATGATCTTGCGCCAACCAACTCACCCGGCGATATTATGGAGCGCGGGCAACTCGGCAAGTTGGGTACTTTTGTTGATATTGATTGGTATGACCCCATTAGCAGTTCAATTATCCCCGATGCCAGCCTGGATTTGGTTACCTGTTATATTGGTTTGCACCATTGCCCGGTGGCTAAACTGGATGGGTTTGTTAAATCGATCTACCGTATCTTACGGCCCAACGGTTCATTTGTTATCCGCGATCATAATGTTAAAACGCCCGAGATGGCCACCTTTGTTTCTTTGGTGCATACGGTATTTAATGTGGGATTGAACGAAACCTGGGAGTTTGAAGCCAAAGATTTTAAAAACTTTAAACCGGCAGACGAATGGGCAGCGATTATAGAGCAGGCTGTATTTAAAGATGCAGGCAAACGCATATTGCAGGATAAAGATCCATCCGACAATACCTTAATGTTATTTACCAAAGTATAAGCATGAAAAGGCTAAGGATACTGACATTAATTGCGTTGCTGCTGGCGATCATAACGTTTGCTGTTAAAAACAGGAAACCTTCTACTTTGCCAGCCGGGAAGGGGCTGTTGGTTGATAAAGCTTGGCTGTCAACTAATAAGCACCCGCTAACACCCAAGGCAGCTATACGTCCGCCTGATCAAACTTTTCTGACCTATCCCGAATGGTTCCTTGTGTTTAGTCCGGCTGAACAGGCAGATTACTTTAAAACCCGCACATCAACCACATTTCCATATATGAAACATGTTGACCAGATGTGGGGCGGTTATGGGGTAATGTACGACCAGATAAAAGGCAATTTTCCATTCAATACCGGCTATCATGTTATGATATGGGTAATAGCCGGTAGTACCACCGTTGAATATGGAATCAAATCGTTTTACGAGACTATTATTGGCCGAATAACCGATACTAACCCGTATGATGAAATGACGGCCGAAGATAAGTTCAACGCTGATTATGAACACAGCTATGTGAAATTTATTGAGGCCTTGCCATGGTATGAGTATAATTTTAACTATCAGCTTAAATCGTTGTGGAGTAATACCACTTTCTCCGGTCCGCATTTACTGCGTAAATTGGAAAGACGCTATTATCTTACTACCGAACTATTGGTTAAAAGCGGCTATGGTTGGCTGATAGGCCTCGGCACCAAATCGGCTTATGAAACAGCTTCATTGCAAACAGCAGTAGTGATGGATAAATTACCGGCAGGACTGGATACCACCGACTTTGTACATAATGTAAAAGTATTGCCAAACGCCATGGTACTGGCTAACCTACCCCGTTATGCTGAATTTAATACTGCGGTTAGTAAGCTGGCTGAAAATGGTGTTAGTTTTACTGAGATTGCCGGGAATAAAGGTGCTATCATGCTTACTATTTTAACCGACAAGTCTTTAAATGTAACCGGCAATTATAGAGTATTATTTACCCAGCCAATTTTTACTAGGCACGGTTTAAACAGGGTTGCTATAGTAACCACGGTAGGAAACCTAAGTAGTACGATCAAAACACTTTTGGATGGTAAGATCACTATTGAGCATGTGTACGACTATTAATATTTGCGCTCGTTTTAAAACTCCTATACTACATTTTTTTGATACTCAATTAAAATCCTATATTTGCATCCAATTCCTGATTTGTTAACATTTTAAATATCAAGGAATCATGACAGAGCAACGCTACATATCGCCCCTTTCGCTCATTGCCCATTAGGTAGGCAAATACCATGCTTTTTTATTGAAATTAAGTTAAGCCACAGTAGTGGTCATGCTGCTTGTTTTTGCCTGCCGAATTAATTTATTGGGCTTTTGTTGAGTGCACTTAAAAAGGGTATATCCTTACTAAAGGACGAAATAGAGATCCAATAACATTTCAAGACAAAATTAAATGGACGTCCGATGGACATACATGAATGGCCGCGCTGTATTAAATCGGCTCGGCAAAAAAGGCGGCTCGTTAAAACAGATCGTGATAAGCAATTAATTCAGCTGGACAAACGGCGCGATGAACTATGGGAGCAAAAAAAGCTTTTGCCAATGATTCCGCTTGAACACCCCTATCAACGTGGCTGGAAGCGTTTTTTTGTATTGCGGGATGACGTGAAGCATAGCCCAAGGAAGGACTTTTATGAAGCCTTATTGCCGAAAATTAATACGGTTGAATATCATCGGGACAGATCTTTCAAACGAAAAAAGCGACGTAAACAGCGTTACGTGTATCAGGTAAAAGTGCAGATGCTGCGTGAGTTATCGCATCATAGCTGGGATATAAACAGGATAAATTTAACCGAAGAGGAAAAGGTCTGCTTTACCCGTGTTGAAACCTTTGATGTTAAAACCTATCGTACTGAGATAAAATACGTGTTTGCTGAACCGTGGCGATATGTGCTGAAGGTAGCGCCCCATATGGTTACGCATACCAAAATGATGGATGCGGATATTGAAAGGGAACTGTCTTACATAGACGACCACATTGATAACCATAACCTGGCACCACGTATCGATTTACTAACGCGTGGCAGAGGCTATCATTGGAACGGGTGGTATTACGAACGAGCCAAATACATTAACAAATTAAAAAACATACCCAGGTACAGCGCTAAGGAAGCTTACCTGGAATTAGAAACATAACCCACATGGGCAATTTAAGAACAAAAGATTTAAGTAAAATAGGTTATCATAACGACCAGCTGCGAAGCCTGGTTATTGGCATAGCTGCTAAAAATTTCAAACACCATAGCAAGCAACAGTTAATTGACCTGTTGGTGAATATTAAGAATGATCCGGAAGCATTTCTTGATAATGAATTAACAAACAGAATAGCCGAAAAGGTAATTGGCAAAACGGATGCGCCGTTGTTTAAAACATTTGAATTGCGCGATGAACCGGTGTATTGTAAAACCTATGGCGGAAAGGGCATTGAGCAATCGGCCAAAAAGCAAATGGAGTTGGCTAATCTGCTGCCTGTAAGTGTACAGGGTGCTTTAATGCCCGATGCACACATGGGCTTTGGTTTGCCTATTGGCGGTGTACTAGCTACGGATAACGCGGTAATTCCTTATGCGGTAGGTATGGATATTGGCTGCCGGATGGCGCTATCTATTATTGACGAAAGTGAGGGCTTCTTAAAACAGTTTGAATACCAGATTAAGCAAGCCTTAAAAAACCATACCCATTTTGGTATGGAAGGTGGTTTGGATATTAGGCAGGAACATGAGGTTTTGGATAGCTCTGTGTTTAACGAGATCCCATTTTTGAAGCCATTGCGTAGTAAAGCCGTAAGGCAACTGGGCACATCAGGTAACGGTAACCACTTTGTAGAGTTTGGTGAGATCGAGTTGTTCGCTGATAATACGTTAGGCTTATCGGCTAAAAAGTATACAGCCTTGTTAACGCATTCAGGTAGCCGAGGCTTAGGCTCGGCCATTGCACGGCATTATACGCAGATTGCCATGAATACCTGCAAGCTGCCACGGCATGCACAGCAACTGGCCTGGCTGGATATGAACAGCGAGGCAGGGCAAGAGTATTGGCTGACCATGACACTTGCCGGTGATTATGCCAAGGCCTGTCACGAGCGGATCCACTCCAATTTGTTAAAGGCTTTAGGCTTGAAAGCTTTGCACCTGGTAGAGAACCATCACAATTTCGCCTGGAAGGAGCAATTGACCGATGGCCGGCAAGTGATCATCCACCGTAAGGGAGCAACACCAGCACACGCAGGTGAACTGGGCATCATCCCCGGCAGCATGACCACACCGGCTTATCTGGTATCAGGTAAGGGGGCCAGTGATGCTTTACACTCTGCATCTCACGGTGCAGGTCGATCTATGAGCAGGCAAAAAGCTAAAGACAGCATGACGGCTTCGGCAATGAAGAAGATGCTAACTAATGCAGGTGTTACCTTAATTGGCGGCACGGTTGAAGAGAATCCCCTAGCATATAAGGATATCGAAACTGTGATTGCTGCGCAAGATGATCTGGTTGATATCCAAGGCAAGTTTTATCCGCGTATTGTAAGTATGAATAAGGAGTAGTGATGAAGAAGATGATAATACAAATCACATCAGGCAAAGGCCCGGCAGAATGCTGCCGGGTTGTAGCCTGTGTGCAAAGCCTAATGATGAAGCAAGCAAAACAGCAAGATATTCAAATTGAGGTGCTGGAAAATAAAGCCGGTGAGTTAAATGGTACATTACTATCTGCAACTATGATGGCTACTGGTAATAACTTGGATGCATTTGTAAAGGAATGGGCCGGGACTATACAATGGATAGCGCAAAGCCCTTATCGTAAATACCATAAACGCAAAAACTGGTTTGTTGGCGTAGCCGCTTTTGATATGAAGGAACTGATGCAATGGAACCCCAAAGATGTTAAGCTGGAAACTTGTCGCTCATCCGGACCGGGTGGTCAAAACGTGAACAAGGTTGAAACTGCGGTAAGAGGAATACACCTGCCATCGGGTATACAAGTGATGGCAATGGACACCCGTTCACAACTGGAGAACAAGAAACTTTGTCTGGCTCGTCTCGAAGCAAAAATATTGGTTTGGCAAAAAGAAAAATTAATGGAGCAACAGCAAATCCAGTGGCAGGAACACAACGCGTTAGAGAGAGGCAATCCCATTAAAACGATAAGTGCAGAACTGTTTTAAATTTCTCCTTATAATTTATTCCATTGCGAATATGTGTTCGCAATGGAGTATTACCAAATTAGGATGTTTTAAGTGCGTATATAAAAGAAATCATAAGTAAATAGCCTGGACGGGACTCGAACCATTTCCTTATTGCGTTAAATATCAGGTATTTATAACCTCCAAAAACTATCAGTCACCGAGTAGATCACCGCTAATTTGAGGCAAATTGAGTTGTTTTAAAAAACTTTTGACGGATCAAATTTACAAAAAAAAGGAACCAAACTCCCAGACCATTTATTAAAAAATAGCTTGGCGCGCCAACGTCTGTAATAGCTCCATCGTAACTTTGGAATCTTATCCATGCACTGTTGTGACAAGGTTGACACCCTGCAACATGCTAAAGCTATCCATTTATTGCCAGCTGAAAAGCCGCATTAACCATAAAATATATGTTTTTTAATAAGATAATCGATTTATTTTCGATTATCTTATAATTTTTTTACATTTGAATGTGGATATTAATCAAGCCATAGCGAATCACTCAAGGCAACCTATTACGCATCAGCTTTTGAAGTCATGGCTAAAAGATTATAAGCGGCCCAATGACAAGATCAATGCATTGAAATCAGCAGGTGTTTTAGCTTCGGTCAAAAAAGGCTTTTATATTGCGGGTCCTAAATCATACTCCGGACGGCCTGAAAATGCTTTGCTTGCTAACCACCTGCTTGGCCCCAGCTATGTATCAATGGATACAGCATTATCTTTTCATGGAATGATACCTGAACGTGTTTATGCAATCACCTCGATGACGACAAAAGCATCACGCGAGTTTGATACGCAGATAGGCTTATTTACCTACGTGCATTCACCTTTACCCTACTATGCCTTTGGCGTTAATATAGTCCGACTCACCAGTGAGCAATACGCGATGATTGCCAGTCCTGAAAAAGCCTTATGTGATAAGATCATCAGTACATCAGGATTGATCATAAGAAGTGCAAGTAATGCTGGTAGCTATCTCCTGGATGATTTGCGAATGGATGAAGATGCATTGAAAAGGTTTAATACTCAAATGATGGATAAATGGCTGTCCGATGCGCCTAAAAGGGAAAGTCTGGAAATGGTTATTAAAATGATCAAAGGCTTATGATAAAAGAGTGGTTAGAAACTTACAAGCCTTCCAGCCAGGAGGAAGCAAAGGATGCATTGCGGGAAATCATGCAGGAGATCGCGCTGGCAGGATTGTATCGCGCCGGATTTTTTGAAAAGGCAGCGTTCTACGGTGGCACTGCTTTGAGAATATTTTATGGATTAGACCGGTTTTCAGAAGACCTTGCCTTTTCACTATTAGCGGTTGAACCTGAGTTTTCTTTAAGCAAATACCAGGATGCGATTGTTCAGGAATTTGAAGCTTTGGGCATGCATGTATCGATAAGGGAAAAGCAAAAAACAAATCAAACCAATATCGATTCCGCTTTCCTGAAATCAGAAACCATCTGGAAGGAACTTGTTTTGGAAGGAATTATTCCTCAAAGCGGGATGGAACAGGTGGCCAATGTGAAGATCAAAATAGAGGTCGATCGGGAACCACCGTTGGGCTTTGAAACGGAAGACAAACTCTTGTTGAAGCCCTTTTCATTTTATGTGAAGTGTCTGACCTTGCCAAATTTATTTGTTGGTAAGATGCATGCCCTGCTTTTTCGTAAATGGGGTGAAAATGTTAAAGGGCGGGATTGGTATGATATGGAATGGTATATCCGAAAGGGCATTCCATTGAATCTGAATCATTTCTTAGTTCGTGCAAAAGATAGCGGGGACTGGGAGAAGGATACCATTTCGGAAGCGAAATTCCGGGATCTCCTTGCAAAGAAAATAGATACGGTGAAAATGGACTATGTTATCAATGATATTAAGCGATTTATTCGGGATGCCAATAAATTAGCGATCTGGTCACCTAAATATTTTCACGACCTGGTAAATAACCTAAAAGTTGTTTCATAAACATTTTGTCAAAACAAGCAATCATGCTTACCATAAAATGAATACGGCAGCTTATACCAATGATGCTTATTATGATAAAAATATGCGTCAGAAGCAATGAGTGGTAATGATAAATGGGGAAAGTTGCCGTGACCTTGCAGATCTTATTTTACGGGTTCATCCTTTAATAGAAGTTCCATGTCTTCCTTCAACCGCATATAATTGCCTTTAAAGGCTTCTTCTTCCGTAATCGTTACCGTTTTCCCTTTTTCGTCGACATAAGAAGTTGGGATCGCGCCGGCCTGATAGCTTAGGATTTGTTTATTGCCATTGATCAGAAACATCGAAGGATAACCCGTAATACACCTAAAACCGGCTATCTCAATGGTATGTGCGTTGTCCAGTGATTTTACTTCAGAGGGAATTAAAACTATTCTGTTATTATATTGGGGCGCCAGGGTAGTCAAATCAGATTTTAAATCCCAGAACAATACTAAAAAATCGATTCTATCCGCATATTCTTCCACTATTTTATTTAGCGCGGGGATTTCTGCCCTGCAAGGTCCGCACCAGGTAGCAGAAACAGTTAGGAAAATAGGTTTTTTAGTTTTACTAACATCAAACTCCTTATCATCAATGGTTTTAAATTTATACCTCCCGATATAAGAATGATTGATACAATTAGTGATGGAATCATAATAGGTATAGGCCAACTTGGAATTATTGCTGTCCCACGCTTTTTGGCATAATGCCCGGTACCTGATGATCAAGGGCTCTGTATCTGCATATTTTCTTTTGACCGTATCTGTTTGCGCATGGGAATTTAGATTCAGCAATAGGAGCGCACATAAGGCGAAGGTAATTTTCATTGTTGGTGATGATAGTTTGTAAGCGTAAAATAGATAAAATAACCTGGGGTTAAAAATGGTAAGTTCAACTACTGTAGGTCTCTGAAGGCTTCGATAAAACCTTTTTTAAATATCTCTTATGCTTATTACATAGATGGGAGATTTTGTAGCCCAAAACTTACAAAACTGAACTTCTTTGAGAGTGATTTAGGTCTTGCGGCGATAATAAATTATGACACTTGGGCCACCCAATAGCATTTAAATCCAGTTTTTCTAAATCCAGGCCTTTATTGCGTTTGTTCGATAAATGTTGTTTTCGGGTAATTTAAGATCCCGAATTTCTTGGTTTTTGTATCGATGATCAAAATGTTTTTTATGAATAGTTTGTTGCCGATCATTCCGCCAATACCCAATTTGAGCATCTGTTGTACCTGGCTGTCGCTGGCCCCTTCGATGTAGGTCACCTTTTTGATGGGTAGTTTTTGCGATGCCATGCCCAGGCTGTCGGCTGTAGTGGTGGTATTGGCGGTTAAAGTTTTCCCCCAGGATTTAACTGGATAGGATTCGGTGGCTGTGTTTGGGGTGGCGAGTTTATTCGCGGTCTCCTTACTGGTTAGCAATTCAAAGGCGCTGGAGCCTGTATCAAAAAAAAGGATGGTTTGTTTGTTGTTGAGAATAGCCGGAAGGAGGATGCTACCTTTCATGAGCATGAAGGAACTCAGAGGTTTTTGTATTAGTTTTTCCGGGAGGTTGGTAACGATACTAAGCTTCCGTTTTGGATAATCGATGACCAGAGTTTTGCCATCGATCATGTCTTCGCCTATCGTTCCGATGATTTCCGCCTTTTTTGCGATTTCTTTCGCTATGCTAAAAGTGGTCGTATCCGACTTTGGATATTTATTAATGATGTCTTTAAGCTGCTGGCTATACAACATGGAATGTGGCGCGCCAAGGTCGAACTGCATAAAAAAAGTCTTTGGGCAACCCGGCAATTTAACCGGGATCAGCAATGCCGAATAGGGCTCCTGCTTATGGTTTACGGTGTCGCTTAGCCAGGTGAATTTGATTTGCTGGTCTTGCCTGGGCAAGTTGATTTGTGCTGTTGCGCTTACAGCGGTACTCAGCGCGATCATGATTAAAAGTTTTTTCATTTGCTTAATGCTTGTCAAGCAAACTTAGGAAGCCCATTCAGGATTGTTTTGCGACGTTTCTACGGCATTTGCACGGCAAGTGTCCGTGCTTTGCTCATGCTGTTTAAGATAAGGAGAAGATTTAAGGCATACATGCCGAAAAATGGAATAAGGTAGCTGATGTAATCATTGGTATGAAAGTAATATCGCTCCAGAAAATTGATGAACATGACACTCAGGAAAACCAGCATGGTAGCGACCACCCAACAGATTTGGGTACGGATGACTTTTTTGGCAAACCGGCGGATTTCAGGGTTTTGTTCTTTGTTTTTGTTTAACAGGTAATTGGGGATTAGGAAATGTACATAAGGGATAAGGAGATAGCTAAAGCAGGAAATACAGAACAGTTGGAGGAAGTGGGCAGTGTCATCCGGGTTGTTTGCCGCTGGCCGCTGAAAATCCAATGCCTTTTCTATGGCTTTCAGCGTATAAGCCCTCGGTTTGCTTTCACCGCCTTCGAGGCGTTGGATCGTACGCAGGTTAACTTTGGTCAGCGTCGCCAGTTCTTCCTGGGTAAACCCTTTGGCTTTGCGTGCCTGTATGATCATTTCGTTTAAGCGCATTGCATGATTTTAAGCATAAGACGCCTTTGCGCCCTGAGATGTTACAATTTACCGAATTCAAAACCGAACAGCCTGATGTTCGATTTTGTAACAATAGTTGGTGTAAGCAAATCGCTATTTGCTATGTAATAATGAATAAGTTAATACGGTCAAGTGTTCCAGAACGATTGGTTTGCCATTTTTGGAACGAGGTGGTCAATGGCCCTGGAATATCTACTCACGTTAACCACAGCAGGTATAACACAGTTAAGACGCCAACCCAGTGTTTGCCGGTAATCAGACCTATTTTTGTTTTTGATCTCATGGTAAGTATTTAAAATATCACCTTTTGGCTATCTCCCTTTTTAAGGGCCAGTAAGTTTACAACCTTATCCCCATATCGTACCTTGCAAACAGTTCCGTTTACATTATGTATCGTGGCGGAAACGAGCTTATTATTTTTCCAGGACATATCTATTTCAAAACCGCCCCTTGCCCTCAATCCGGTCACAGTACCTGTTTCCCAGTCGGATGGCAGCGCAGGCAATAAATTTATTTCTCCTTCATGGCTCTGCATCAGCATTTCGGCTATCGCGGCGGTCATGCCAAAGTTGCCGTCCATCTGCATGGGCGGATGAAGACCAAAAAGATTTAAACAACTATTGCGGCCTTTAAAAAATTGCTTCAGCATGTTATGTGCATCTTCGGCATCATGCAGGCGGGCATATAGTGCAGTGCGCCAGGCAAACGACCATTCGCGCACATCACCGATTGGGCCGCGGGCGTCTAACGAAACCTTTGCTGCTTTGGCCAGTGCAGGTGTTTTAGCAATGCTTACCTGCCGCCCAGGGAAGACCGCAAACAAATTGCTGGTGTGCCGGTGATGATCATTCGGGTCGTCTTTGTCATCCATCCACTCTTGTAATTGCCCCCATTTACCTATTTTAGGGCCAACAAGTTTATCCCGCATAGCAGCAATCTTTATACCGTAAACTCTATCAATGCCAAGTGCTGCGGCTGCGTCTACATAGTTATTGAAAAGGTCCCATACTATTTGCTGATTATAGCTCACTCCATCTTCTGTAGGGCCGTGCTCCGGCGACCAACCATCGGGTACCACCAGGCGGCCATCCGGAAGACTTTTCAAATGGTCTTCCCAAAACTCGCAGATCTCTTTCATTATCGGGTAGGCAGTAGTCTTCAAATATTGTTTGTCCTGCCCGAATGCATAATGTTCCCATAACTGCTGACAATACCATGCGTTAGCAGTTTTATCCCATTTCCAGTCGGAATGCCCATAAATATTGTGTGAAGTACGGAGCGCAAAGCCTCTTAGAGTAGGCTGGCCCGTCGGTGTGTTAAGCTCTTCTGCGGTTGTTGTAGCCTTTCGCCATGGCACTAACTGGCTTTTGATCAGGCTAAAAAACGGAAGGCTGCACTCTGGCATATTTGCAGGTTCTGACGGCCAATAATTCATTTCAACATTGATATTATCGTGATAGTCGCTTCCCCATGCTGCATTGTTGCTGTCATTCCAAAGGCCCTGCAGATTAGCAGGTAGTCCGCCTGGTCTTGAAGAAGAAATAAGGAGATATCTGCCATACTGAAAAAGCAACGCTTCCAACTCCGGATCGGTAGTTACTGCAGCATCCGTTTTACGCAGATCCGTAGCTTTTTCTTTCTGCTGCGCTGACGATTGCCCCAGATTTAACTGAACCCTATTAAACAAAGATTGAAAATCCTTTATATGTTCGATCTTAAGTGATGAATAGCGTTTGGAAGATGCTGCACTTATCTGCCGTGCCAGACGTGGCCCCGGAGCAGCTCCCATATATTTTTTTTCATAATCAAAAATGTAATTGGTTCCTGCTGCAATTAGAATGGTAAGGCTGTCACAACCCGAAAAAATCAATTTATCGCTTTCTGTTTTCACCGAGCCGCCAGCATTTAATATTTTTATGTGGCTCTCATACTGGAGGCCATTATTTAAAACGCCCGTTGCTATAAGCTCGTTTCCCTGGTTGCTTATGGTTTTGGCTCCATGCATATCATTTAGCTCCATGCTGCCCGTATATGCGCCGGGTTTGCTTGCGGTTAAATGCACAATAATGAGCTGCGCTGGATTACTGGCAAAGTATTCGCGGCTATAGCTTGTACCGTTTAGGGTGTAATTCACATGTGCGGTAGCTTCGGCAAGATAAAGGTCACGACGGTAATTATTTACAGTTTCATGCCCTGGCAAATTGATAAATATACTTGCAAGTGTTTGATACGACCCTTCAACTTTTTCGTCGCCTGTCCATAAACTCACATCATTTAATACAAGCCGCTCCCTGGCCGTCTCGCCGAATATCAGGCTCCCAATTCGGCCATTCCCGATTGCCAGGGTCTCGTTCATAGCGGTTGCGTCCGGAAATTTTCCTGCCAGTTTTGCCGGTTCCTGATACCATAGCGTTAAGTTTGTTGCATCGGCAACTGTTCTTTCTGATGGCGTTTGCGACCTGCCTGTATTGAAAGCCATTAGGCAAATAAGTACTGGAAGTAACAATTTAAAATTTTTCATTTTATCTGATTAAATTAATCTGCTATAGTTGGAGTTTAGGATTAATACATTTTATTCTATGAATTAATGCAAATAATTGTAGTTAGCAACTAAGTTTAATGAAGCACCTTATTTACAATAGGTGTTAGCGTAAACCCAAAAGCATAATTATTTGCTAATAACCTGTATTGATCATGCGTATATGCACCCCAGCTTGTATCGCCACCAACTCCCATTTGCTGCAGGTCAATATGGATCTCAACAATATCTTTAACAGGAATTTCATTTGTGTGCATGGCTTTTTCAAGATCGGGCTGAGTATAATTATGAGCCGAAACATTAATTAGGCTATCCCCTTTAACCATTAAACCTATACCCGAATTATTTAGCCAGGTTGACCAGCGGACGTCTGTTTTATTCCCGTTTTCCTGGGGAGATATGTAAGGAGTGTACTGATCCTGTACCTTGCCCTGATATAAGCCTACAAACGCAGCTGTCTTTCTATCCCAATAGCTCTCAAAAGGGCCGCGGCCGTACCAGGCCATATTTTGATATTCCCCTGGCATGGTCATTCTCATTCCAAACCTAAAGAGTTCCGGCGCTTTAACATCATTCTTTTTAAAAGATACTGCCACATGAATTGCTCCATCTCCTGTAATAGTGTAAATCATATCAAATAGGGCATCACCCGCTTTTAAAGTAGAATTGACAGCAATTTGTATTTTATCTGTGGTTATTTGCTTCACGTCAAATGCCGTTACATTTCGTGTCGATTGCACATTTTTCCAGATCGCCAGCCTTTCCGGGGCTTTGTTACCGTTATCATTACTTGTTGGCACACGCCAAAAATCCGGGTATAAGCCCTGCTGTAATAAATTATGTCCCTGATACATCATGGTTAACAATGCACCTGATCTTTTGTCGAAAGTGTATGCAAAACCATCCCCTGCTATTATGCATTTTGAATTTTCATGGGTAAGTGTAATTATCCCGCTGTCGCTTTGTGTTAAGCGCTGTGGCACGAAAAAGGGCAATTTGATTTGCTCGGCAGCCACAATGTGCCCGGCCGTCAATAAACCAGCAGGTTTTTTGAGCGTAGCATTAAATTCAATATAATACTCCGTTGCCGGCCTAACAACTAAACTACTAACCGGAATAGTGATTTTGGCACTATCACCCGGCCGCAATCCTTCTTCTGGTAAGCTAATAATACCTTTACTAACCGGAGTTCCATTCCCTTTAATTTCCCAGCTTATAGTAAAGTCTGATAGATTGGTAAAAAAGTAACTGTTTTTAATCCAAAATTGCTCTTTATCAATATCAGCAACTTTAAATTTCACATTTTGATAAACCTTTTTTACCTCAAATAATGAAGGTTTGGGTTTACGGTTGGGGAATACAAGTCCTTTGATACTAAAAAGGCCTTCGCTTGGTGTGCCTTGCGGCGAAAGGTCGCCCCCAAAGCCATAAAATCGCTGGCCATCCGGCGCAATTTTTAGCATGCCCTGATCTACCCATTCCCAAATAAAGCCCCCCTGCAGTTTTGGATGATTCTCTATTACATCCCAATAGTCCTGCAAATTACCAACACTGTTATTCATAGCGTGGGCATATTCAATCATAATCAAGGGGCGTTTATCCGGCGTTTTTGAGTACGCAATCAAATCTCCAATGGTATGATACATTGGGGCAACTATATCGGTATATGGCCCTGTCCACTCCTGTTCATACTGAACCAATCGTGTTTTGTCATGATCTTTTAACCATTGATAGGTTTTATGAAAATTGGGGCCTATACCTGCTTCATTGCCCAGCGACCAAAAACATATGGAAGGATGGTTTTTATCTCTTTCAAACATCCGTTGGGTGCGGTTCAGGTGTGCGGGATACCAGGAAGCAGAATCTGCTGTAGGAGTCCTCATGTTATACCCGTATCCTTGTCCGATATATTTACCCAAACCATGTGATTCTATGTTAACTTCATCAATAACATATAAACCATATTGATCGCACAAATCATAAAACCGGGGATCATCAGGATAGTGGCTGCATCTAACCGCATTTATATTATATTCTTTCATTAATCGCACATCTGTTAACATGCTTTCAAATGTAACTACATGGCCGGTTACCGGATCGTGCTCATGGCGGGTAACGCCTTTAATATAAATAGGTTTACCATTTACCAGTACATAACCACCTTTCACTTCAATGCTTCTGAATCCTACATGTTGTGAAACAACTTGTGTAACGTTACCGGCGGCATCTTGTAACTGGATGAGTAAATCGTATAAATTTGGCTTTTCTGCACTCCATTTTAAGGGGTTGTTGATGGTACGATTAAAATCAAACTCCAGGGCGGAGTCCTGTCCGGTAGTCCAAGATTTCGTATCTGAAAAAACAACCGACCTATCGTTTGTGCTTATCAAAACAATTTTCACTTTACCACCCTGGTGTTTACCCTCAAAGTTTCTCAATGCCAGTTTCAAGTCAAACAGGCCGTTCTGATAATTATTGATTAACCCTGCATTTATCTTAAAATCCCAAACAGAAGTTAAGGGAAGCGCATATAAATAGACATCGCGCTCAATCCCGCTAAAGCGCCACATATCCTGGTCCTCCAGCCAGCTACCAGCGTTCCACCTGTAAACTTCAACAGCTATATCATTTTGGCCTGGCTTCACATAAGCAGTTATGTCAAATTCGGCGGGGGTTTTACTATCTTCACTGTAGCCCACCTTTTTGCCGTTTATCCAGACATAAAATGCCGAGTTAACACCTTTAAAATGCACAACTATTCGCTGTCCATTCCACTTGGGATTAAGGATGAATGTACGCTTATAGCTTCCAACAGGATTAAATACTTCCGGTACCCCTGGAAAAGTAGCATTAAAGGGGTAAATTGTATTAGTGTAATAAGCCTCATCATACCCTGCTAATTGCCAGTCAGCGGGCACATGTATTGTCTTCCAGTCAGCAGTACTAAAATCTTCTCGAAAAAAGTTTGCCTGCCTTTCTGAAGGATTACGGCTCCATTTAAAGCGCCAGTTACCGCTTAGTAATTGATAGGAGGATGCAGGAAGGTATTGATAACTTAAAGCTTCTTTTTCTGTTTTATAACTCATAAAAGAAGCATGTGGGGCTTCTGCATTTACCTGGAAAATTTTATAGTTCTTCCATTCCTGATTATCCTGGGCAAAAACAGCATTTAAACTGCTAAATAATAGAAAACTTAAAATGGCGACGATTTCTTTTTTCATATATATGGTGATCGATGCTATTAGCTTTTGTTGCTGAATTAAAGTTTAACAGATACGGCTTTTCCTGAATAAACTATGCTTTTATCGTCGTTAGCCGTTTCTGCCTCTGCCACCCCATGCCGCCCTTTGACCAGTATAATGTGAAAAGTGCGTTTTTTTAGCATACCATCAAAACTTCCTTTAGTGTCTGTAATTGTAAGCAGATCCTTTTTATTATTCCAAATGAATTTGAAGCTGGCCAACCTCCCCTTTTCATAGTTATAATTATCATTCTCGTCTTCATAGAAATTAAACTGGCCGTCAGCCCCTTTATATATCCGTAGTTCGATTTGATCAGCGGGTTTCTGTGTGGCATATTCCATTTCAGGCCCCATTGGGATAATTGACCCGGCTTTTACATATAGCGGTATATTATTTAAAGGCGCTTCTGCTTTGATAATTTGACCTCCATCGTATACTTTGCCGGTCCAGAAATCATACCATCGGGTATGCGCCGGCAAATAAACATCGCGGGTATGCTTTCCTAAAGCTGCATTTTTTCCCGTGTATAACTGTTCTGTTACCGGGTTCACCAAAAATGCGGGGCCAAACATATATTGGTCAGGAATACTATATACCCTTTTATCATTCCGGAAATCAAATGTGAGGGCGCGCATTATGGTATAATTATCCCTCGTTACCCGGCCGGCTAATGAATAAATGTACGGCAGTAACCGATAACGAAGTTTATCATAGTAAAGCAATGTCGCGCGGGTTTCTTCACTCCAGTTTTTTGAGAATATAGCCCGCTCACCTTTACCATGTATGCGGAATATAGGACAAAACACACCGAATTGAAACCACCTCGTAAACAATTCCTGTTTATCAGGGTCAGACCAAATTGGTGACTTCCATCCCAAATGATACCCGCCGATATCTGAAGTCCAATACGGTATGCCGGAGGCACAAGCATTAATACCTTGCGGAACCTGCGCCTTAAAAGCTTTGAATGTACAGGTTATATCTGATGACCATAAGGTTGCCGCATTGCGTTGCTGGCCTGCGAATGATTGCCTTGTTAAAAAGAAAGCCCGTTTATTGGGTATATCTTTCCGCCACCCTTTATACAATCCTTTGGTATGCTCTAACGAATAGGTGTTGAAATAATCAATACCTTTCCCAACAAAAAAGTTGCTTTTACGGCGGGCATCTAACAAAGTTCCATTATCGGGCTCACATTGGTCAACCCACCACGCATCCCAACCGAAACGCTTCACCAAACTATCCCGGGCCTGTTGCCAGTAAAGATCCCTGGCTAAAGGATTATGGGCATCATAATAAGTATCATAAGTATGTGTCACTACGTTGTCCCAGGTAATATCTGTTAAGCCACCCATTTTCTGTAAAGCTTCAAAGTTTGGCGTCCCTTTACCAAAAACCGGCCAAATAGATATCATTGCATGTACATTAGCCTTATGGAGTTCGTCAAGCATGGCTTTAGGGTCAGGATATCGTTCGGCTTTCATTACGTGCGACCCAATAGGCAGCGGATCCCAATAATACCAATCCTGTACAATAGCATCAAGGGGTATATGATTATTGCGATAATTATCTTTAACGCCCAGGATTTCCTCCTGGCTCATATACCTGTCTTGTGACTGGAAAAGACCGAATGCCCATTTAGGAAACATGGGGGCTCTGCCTGTTGTTATGCGGTACAGGTTAATGATATGATCAAAATCGGGGCCGAAAAAGAAATAATAATTTACCTGTTTACCGCTTTCTGATTCGTATTTAAATTTAGTTTGATGATCTTCCGCCCCGTAAAAATCAGACGCGGAATAATTATCCCACAATAAACCATAACCTTTGGTTGAAAGTAATACAGGTATGGCCCCGGTCATGTATTTAATGGCCATATCCTGGTTACGGCCCTTATAGTTTATTGAGCCCGAGTCGACCGGATGGCATCCCAGACCATATAAAGCTTCGTCAGACGGGGAATTAAATTCAGTGCTGCAACTATAAGTAGCGATGTCGGCGACAGTTTGGGCCTGCATTTTTTTGTTACTTTCATTACTTTCTGACGTGATTTGCCGGCCGCTTGCAGTAAGGTAGGTAATAGCATTGGTTGCTTTATTAACTTTAATTATTAGCCTGCTGGTTTTAATAACGATGTCTCCGTCAGCTTCAGATAAAGTAAAATTAACTTTATTTTTAAATTCATTATTTACAACCAGTGAATTTTCAGTTGGAAAAGCATCAAACACGGTATATTTTACTTGTATAATATCATCCTGACAAATTTTTATTTTCATCAGGCCCTCGTTTAAATAAAAAAGGACGCCATCCGTTTCTTTTTTGAATTTCTTTACATTTGCCTGAGCCCGGGTCATCTGTGAAGCCGAGAATAACAAAAGGAATAATATTGATATTTCTATTATTTTAAATTTTGAGAAGGCACTACGAACCATATTATTTGATTTTATTAACATAATATTCATTTATTTAAGCAAACAGGATTATTAGGTTGGTAACATTTTGTTTTGAAGGTTAGGCCAATAAAATAGCCTGAATTACACCCGGTTCTCAAGAAAATTATTTTCAGACCTTAGCTTTAAAATGCATTAGGGCTCACTTTAGGTTTGACGCGCATCGTCATTTATTTAGGTTTCTAAAATCAAACCACAGGCTTCCTTTTATTGAGGAATAGTTCATTTGTATGTTTTTTTGGCTTTGCGGGCCTAATTTTTCGGGGGATTGGAATTTGGTACCCATAGGGCTGATTGCATCCATGAAACCAATATTTCCATCGGGGAAAGGCGGGCTGGTGTTGTTATTAGTTGCTGCAACTGGTTTTTCAGGCTTCAACATTTGGAAAAACATTCCTTTCTGCGTGGCATAAACCGTGAATGGCGATTCTTTATTTTCAATGGTTACCCAATATACATCAGCATGATAACCTTTAAATTCCGGATAATTCCAACTCTCGCCGGTGATAGTATTGTTATAGTCTTTATGCCAAACGCCAAATCGCTGGCCTTTAAGCCTGTTCTTCCATACCCTATATGGCCCACGCCCTTCCCACTTCATACCGGTTACATTTTCTTCCGGGTAGTTAAATGTAATTCCCATAAAATCTGTTTCGCCATGCACAGCATATTGATAGTCAAGCTTAACTGGTTTTCCTGGTGTAAAAGTCCATCTGACTGTAAAAAGAGGGCCTCCTTCGTATATCGGTTCAACAATCAAATCCACGCCTGATTCAAAGTGCCTGAGCTGTTTAAGGGTATGTTTCACGCCAGCCTCAACCGGGCCGTCGGAAAGGGATATTACAGCTTTGGCGTTAATTACTTTTTCAAGAGTACCGGTATTTTTACTAAAATAGTAGCTTATTCCATCAGCTTTTACAACCAGTGCTGAGTCAATTTCAGTTGTTTCAATCTTAGATGACGGCTTCACAACGAATTTACGTATGGCTTCGCCGGGCGATCTGATCGACCAGCTCCATGTGAATATTTCTTTTTTAAAGTGATCATAAGCCGTTAAATATAAAACATCACTATTTTTCCAATTTGCCGGGAGGTTAAGTTGTAAATAGCCTTTCTCGCCGGGCTCAAGTGAAGATGCAGTTTTCCCGCGGGCATCTGTTTTATATTTAATATTGGCATCAAGCGGTGAAGCAAGGGAGATCAATTTCCACTCAAAGCTGCATTGTGACAGATTGGTATAGATATATTTGTTTTCGATTAAAAGTTTACCATCAAAGTTTTGTGGCAACTCCTTTATTTCAATCTGCACCGGCGACCATATTTCCTTAATGGTAAAATAGCTTGCCTCCTTTTCACGATGAGGACCTAATATACCATCGGGGGCTTGATTGCCCTGGATGTCGATCTCACCGTTTCTGTCTGTACGGGCAACACCTTCATCAAATAACGACCATAAAAAACCTCCCGCGCCATATGGGTGCTTTAGTATAAGGCTCCAGAAATCATCTAAACCAGATCCTTGCCCACCGTCTTCTAACCCATGCATAAATTCAGTTGGGAAAAACACCTCCTTTCCATAAAGCACCGAGTTTTCCACGTAATTATAATCGGGGTAATGCTTGTTATCCGTCCCGTTAAATTTCTCCCAGGGATGGATAACAAGCCGATTTTGTGGATCATACTTCGCAAATTCACTGTCAAGACCAGTGTTCCAGCCACCTTCGTTTCCGTTGTCCCATATAACAATTGAAGGGTGGTTTACATCGCGCACAACTAATTCCTTTACCAGTTTGCGGCCTACAACCGTATCATATTTTGCCTGCCATCCGGTTAATTCGTCCAAAACAAAAAGCCCCAGAGAATCGCATACATCTAAAAAATGCTGGTCGGGCGGGTAATGCGACATTCTAACGGCATTCATATTCATTCCTTTCATCAGCGATACGTCCATAATACTGATGTCTTTACTCAATGTTCTTCCCGTTTCCGGCCATTCGCTATGCCGGCATACCCCTTTAAATATGACTTTTTTGTCGTTTACATAAAATCCGTCATGAAGTTTTAGCTCAACTGTCCGAAAACCGAAACGCTGTTTCATTCTGTGAATAACCCCATTCGGGCCCGTCAGGGAAACCGCCAGGTTGTACAAATTTGGTGATTCAGCATTCCATGGTAGTATTCCTTTAACTTGCTGGTGCAACGTTACTTTTTGCTGGCCGGCAGTTGCTTTTACAGTAAATGGCAGACCTATAGGCTGACCGTTAAGTTTCTGAACTTGTGCGGTTATACTGTTATTACTGCCAATGTTGGCAGTATAGACATCCAGATTTAGTGTACCATTTGCTTTCGAATCAATGGCTATTCTGTCAATAAAAGTTTTAGGAACAATTTCGAGATATACAGGACGAAAAATCCCCCCAAATTGCCAAAAATCAGCTTTTCGCTCAGCCTTATTAACTGATTCATTGGCTGATCTTTTACTCACGGTAACTTCTAATAAATTATCGGCGCCATAATTCAGTAGTTTGGTTATATCATATTTAAACCGATAAAAGCCTCCCTGGTGAACCGGTCCGGCTAATTGTCCATTAATTTTCACTTCAGTTTCAGTCATCGATGCCTCGAAAACGATAAAGATGGTTTTGCCTGAAGTTGATGCAGGGACTTTAAAATTATACTTGTATTTGCCTTGCTCACTTGGGTTTTTTGTATCCGTGAAATAATTATAGGTACCAAATCCCTGTTGTTCCCAATTGGATGGAACCTGTATCTTACTCCAGGACCCACTTTTCATTCCGGTATTTATTAAGAAGTCCCAGGCAACAGTGTGATCCTTATCTGGTCCTGAAAGGTATTGGTAACGGGTATCCTGCGCAGTGGCCTTTGAGGCAGAAGCCAAGCATAAAAATGCGATAATTAAAGCAATGGCATTTATGTGTAACGTATATAATTTCATAGAGGTAGCTTCTTGTAAATTGATAAATAGCCGCCGGGTTTCGGGCCAGACGGCTATTTGCGATAACCTATTTTTAATGTATAAAATTTTAATAACCAGGATTTTGTACCATAGCAGGCGCTTTGCTTATTTCGCTGGTTTGTATCGGCAATAGGTAATTCCTTTCGTTAAAAGAGTGCGTCCAATGCGAAAGAACAACCTGATAGGTAAATGTTCCGTCAGCATTTTTTGTGATTTGCATTAATTTATTGGGGCCATTTTGAGTAACCATCGCAATTTTCCACCTGCGCACATCGTCCCAACGGGTATTTTCGTACATCAGTTCAATGTGTCTTTCATTTTGAATAAATGCCCGCATCGTCGCAACGTCCATATTAGCGGCCATACCATAATTGCCATCTGTACCTGGCGCTATACCCGCTCTTGCCCGGATTTGCCGCAGAGCAGGATACGCCAGTGCCGTTTGTCCGGTTTCATTAATGGCCTCTGCATAAATAAGTAATATCTCGGCATAACGTAACAGCGGCCATCCTCTGTTTGTATTGCCGGGGCTATTGCCATTTAAGGTTGCATCGCACATTTTTCTTGAATAATATCCTGATGGGCCGGTTGTAGCCGAATTATACACAAACCCATCAGTAGCTGCACCAACATAGGTATATACAGGAATAATGGAATTGGTTGATAAATTATAATAGGGCGCGCCGTTATAAATGATGGAATAACCAAACCTTGGATCGCGGTTAACATACGGGTTGGTCGGGTCATACCCGGATGTTGGGTCTGTTATTGCCTTTCCATTATTCATCGGGAAAGCTTCGGCGAGCGTTTCTGTTGGCGTTCCGTAATGAGAGCCTCCCCGCGTGCCGCAAAGGTAAAATGCTTCAAAATCTTTATTGGCAAAGCGATTATGGTAATAGATATACTCAGAATTCATTCTTTGCAGAAACATATTATAAAATCCGTAGCCCGGTGCTGTACTGTTATCAACCACTAACGAATAAGTGCCTGATTGTATAACGGCATTAGCGGCATCGGCAGCAGCTTGCCAGCGGGCAACGCTATAAGTAGGATATCCTGCTGCTGCTGCAATTGTTGCGGAAGGGTTCAAACCCGGATAAGTATTACCATTAAATAACGGGCTGGCTGCAAAGAGCAGCAATTTCGCCTTTACAGCCATGGCGGCACCCTTGGTTACACGGCCGTAATCATTTCCCTGGTAACTTACAGGTAAAATGGTAGCAGCAGCATCCAATTCGTTTGACACATAGGTAACGCAATCGGCAAATGTACTCCGGGGCAGGTTTACCACATCGGTAATAGTATACACTTTATCCCCTATTAGAGGTACGCCGCCAAAATTAATTAGCAGGTTATAATAATACCAGGCGCGTAAAAACCGCGCTTCGCCGGATACCCTTGTTTGCGTTGCTTTACTTAATGGAGTAGTGGGTAATTTTGAAAGTAAAAGGTTCACACTCCTGATATCCATCCAGGGAGTTACCCAAACTTCGTTAAACCCCGGCACAGTTGCAGCTGTGTAATTTGATGAATATAGAATTACAGGACGACGAGCCGGATTTGATAAACTGAATTCAGAATCGTCCGTAGCTTGCTCCTGGGCCCCGTTTTCCCACCTGGTTTTATAAAAGGCAAACCCTTCGTCATCATAAATACGGGTTAAAAAGCTTATGGTGTTCACACTATCAGAAAAGACAGTATTAACATTAAGCGCATTATTGGTTTTATTGTCCAAAAACGAACTCTTTTTACATGCCGAAAAAAGAATTATAGTCAGTAAAATAAGAAAAGTACTTTTCATAGTTTTATTATTTAATTAAATGTCACACTTAAGCCTAAATTATAAATACGCTGAGGCGGATAGTTCTGTTCAGCAGTTCCATAAGTTGCTTCGGGGTCTAAAGCGTATTTACTAAATGCGTTTGACCATGTGATCAAATTATTGCCACTCATGTAAACTCGTAAACCCTGCAAACCAATTCGTTGAATCATTTTTGAAGGAAAACTATAACCAATTTCTGCTGTCCTTAAGCGCAGATAATTGCCTGATATAGCCCAAAAATCGGAAGGGTTTGATGGGTCGCTGATTGTACGCGTTGTAGTAAGGTAAGGGTACTTCGCATTATCGCCTAAGGCAGGCGTCCAGGCTTGTTCATGAATAGGTTGCAAATTGGCGGAAAATGCGCGAATAGCCTCTTCAGATCCGGCTATATCAAAATCTGTGGCGCCCTGAAATAAAGCACTGACAGTAAAACCCTTATAGCCAAACCCTACCTGAAAACCAAATGTATTTACGGGCGTATTGGTAATGTTGCGAACAGACTGATCTTTTGAATCAATAACACCATCGCCGTTTAAATCCTGATATTTTAAGTCGCCGGCCTTGGTAGTCCCGGATGCAGCCTTGGCAACTGCCGGATTAGTTATATCAGCTGCCGTGTAAAAGCCCAGAAAATGATATAAGTTTAATGCTCCGATAGGATGACCGGTATAGGCCTGCCATGGATATTGTGTAGCCGCTTCATCCATAAAGAGGATTTTGCTTGTTACTTTTGAAAACGTGCCGCGGAAGTTATAACTAAAATCATTCCCAATAGTGTTATGATAATTAAGCTCTACCTCAAAGCCCCTGGTATTGGTTTTGCCCAGGTTAACAGGCGGTAATGTTTGGCCAAATATCGACGAAACTGTTCCACGGTTAATCAACTGGTCGTAACGGTTGTAATTGAAAACGTCAGCTAAGCCGGTTAGCTTGCTGGCAAATAGCTCGTAATCAACACCAATATCAAGTTGCTTGCTTTTTTCCCAGGTAACATTGGCATTGGGCAAAGAGCCTTCCTGAATACCATTATTTGCCGGAAGAGTTACCCCGTTTGTTTCGCCAAACGAAATACCCTGATTTCCGCTGGTTGACGCACTCCCGCTACTGGGAACATAACTTTGCAGGTAAGCATAAGTAAAACCCGACGGAAGCGCATCAGAACCTACTAACCCAAATGAGCCTCTTAACTTAAATTGATTAATAAAACTTAAATTATTCTTAAAAAATGGCTCTTCGGCAATATTATATGCTGCAGATACGGAAGGAAATAAACCAAAACGCTTACTTGCAACAAAACGGTCGGTACCGTTATAGGCGCCGCTAAAGGTTACAATATATTTTCTTTTGTAATCATACGTCACCCTGGCGGTAGTGCCCAGCGTATTGCTTGGCACAAAATTATAATTTGTATAATTTACGTCTGTAGATAATAAGCCTGTTGTATAACTTGATAAGCTATACAAAAGCAAAGCGTTAATATGATTATCTTTAAAGCTATGGTCATAGTTAAGATCCCCCTGGGCAGTCATTCTTCTTTGAGTTCCATAATATGGCGTAAAACCCGATCCTGTTGGCCCGTTAGGAATATAATTGGTGGTTAATTTTTCGAGCCTGTAAATATTTGCAAATGCAGGTGTATAGCTATTGGCAACGGGATCATAAATATAAGATGGCAGGTTTACACGTGTCAGGCTTTGAAAAGAAGTGTAATTACTGGTATAAGCCAGCACTGCTTTAGCACTTAAACCTTCGGTAATGAAATCCAGTTTTTGTGTTCCCTGGCTTGAAAGCACCATATTGTTCTCATTAGTACGATTGTAACCGTCTAAAGTTAAACGCTCAATAATGTTGGGCGTAACATAGTTGGTTTGACTTTCCTGAAAATTAGAGTACCCCCAACTGCCATCGGGGTTTTTTATGGGATAAGCATAAGGTGAGAGTGCCAGATAGCTGCCATACTCGCCAAATACATCATCTTTATTGCCATTTGTTGAGGGGTAATACACATCGGGTGCGTTAACCTGCCCAATATTCCCATAAGCATCGATGCGTAGATCCAAATTCTTATTCGCTTTTATATCCAGGTTAGACCGGTAATTATATCGGTGATTGTAGTAATTCCCATCATAACCTTGCCCTGAGCTAAAATCATTGGTCATACCTCCCTGGTTAATATAACTGAGCGAAACAAAATATTTAACATTTTCGGTACCTCCCTGTATATCGAATGTGCTTTTGTATTGTGTGGAGAATTTTTTAAACAAAACATTATACCAGTCTATGTTAGGATGCCCGTAAGGGTCCTTGCCATTTTGGAACAAAGTCAGATCTGCGTCAGTCCATCTGGGCGTTTGGCCGTCATTTGTATTTGCCTCATCAAGCAATAACGCCGTATGATAAGCATCAAGATATTTTGGCAAAATCGTTGCTTGTGACAATGCAAAATCATTCCGAAAAGATATACGTGCTTTACCCAATTTTCCACGACGGGTTGTTACCACAACAACACCGTTTGCGCCCTTAATACCGTATACGGATGTTTGTGAAGCATCCTTCAAAATTGTAACCGATTCTACCTCATTAGGGTCGAGGTTTGTAAACTGATCGTATGAAAATTCAATATCATCAACAATAATCAAAGGGTTGTTAGCGCCTCCCAAAGAGCTTTGGCCCCTTATTAAAAACGATGCGCCATCTAACCCTGGCTGGCCTGTTCGTTGCTGTGTAATAAAGCCTGTTACGCGCCCTGCAAGTGTGTTCTGTAAACTCGGTGACGGGTTTTCGCGAATCTGTTCCCCTGATACAGCACTTTGTGCTCCCGTAAGCGTTTTCTTTGACACAGTACCATAACCAACTACTACAACTTCGTTTAGGTCCTGTGGTGTTACTTCCATAGTAACGGTCACGGAGGTTTGTTTTCCGGTAATTTTCTCCTCTTTTGTCGAGTAGCCTATAAGTTTAAATATTAAAACGCCGCTTGTGCCTCTTAATGTTATCTTAAAATTTCCGTGCACATCCGTCGCAGCCCCGTTAGTTGGGATACCTTTTTCGCTTACTGAAACACCCGGTAGTGTACCGTGTATGTCCTTTACAACTCCTTGTATCTGCATGCTTTGGGCACTAACAAACAACCCGGTCAGGCATAATACTATTGCTATACTAAAAAATTTGAGTTTTTTCATTGTATACTTTTTTACAATTTTTAAATAGCTTACCATCCAAAATTTTGTTTCAGGTTAGCGTCTGTAACCGTTTCATTGTATGGGATAGGCATGTGATAAAGTTTGTCCTGAAAAGTTATCGTTGTAACGGGGACTATTTGATAAGTGAGGTTCCCATTAACATCTTCAGTAATTTTCATTCCAGACAGTGTTTTGTTTAGCTCTGTGCCCCCCAATTTCCAGCGGCGCAAATCCCAAAAACGATGCTCCTCGAAAGAAAGCTCAATACGACGCTCATTTCGTATTAGCGTACGCATATCTGTTTGTGAAATACCCACAGCAATTCCATACCTCCCGGATGAGCCTGCCTGTATGCCTGCACGTTGCCTGATCAGCATAATTTGCTGTACAGCCAGTTCGGTACTCCCTACCTCATTAAGGGCTTCAGCATAGTTTAAAATAATTTCGGCATATCTGAAATAAACAAAGTTGTGGCTTTGAGAAGAATAAGAAGTGCTATTTGAATTATCAGCTAAAAACTTTCGCAAGTAATATCCGGTTCTGGTTTGGGTAACAGAAGGGGTATTAGGCTTATCTAACCCACCTTCAAATGTCTGCACACCGCGTTTTAGCCAAAGGCTTCCATTGTAAAATACAGTAGCGGCCAAACGGGGATCACGCCCCACATAGGGCGCTGTTGGATTATATCCTGAATTCGGGTCTGTTATAGCCAGGCCATTTAACATGGTAAAAGCATCTACAAAATCTTGTGTAGGACTTGTACCACCCTGGCTTTGTACGTTGTTTACGCTGTATCCAACAGGCGACTCTGCAGTCTCCAGTGCAAAGTCATTCACTTGCTGCTTAGCCAAAATAACTTCGGAATTTTGTTTC